>WJJB01000016.1 GCA_014729935.1 Candidatus Bathyarchaeota archaeon
ATTATCAACGGAGAAGGAAAGGAGAGACAAGGACGTAGAGGTGAGATTAACCGCATCAATTTCGAGTCCTTTAATGCGACCCAGATCAATGTTCCCCGACACGTTCGAAAACAAGACATTGGAGACCATCACGTTCGTGGCATTGAAAAGGTGAAAATGGACTTCGGTGTCGTTCACGGTGCTATTTGTGAACGTGATCCCCGTGGAATTGAATGTAATGAAGGGGAGCCTAGCCTCCCAATCTTGATCGAGCACCGTGATGTTACTTGAATTAAAGATATAAACCGCCCACGCGTCTCCTGCCACGTTCATGTCTGTTTCGTTAACGAGGTAATACAATGGCAGTCCGTTGACTGAATTGTTATTATTCACCTGGTACGCAGAGAGATGTTCCAAATCCGGATCGTCCATGTGAAAAAAATCCAAGGCATTGGATGCATTATTATCCCCAATGGTGAGATTCGTCACCATGCTTTCCAAGTACATGAAATAATCTCCATTGACAAACCATGATGCGTTCACCTTGCAAGAGTCCACGTGACTGAGTTTAATACCACTGGTACCATTCTCAAACGAGCAAGTTGTCACGGATACATTGTTTACATGGGATAGCTCCAGTTGATCCACGCCATGGATGAATGAGCAATTTTGCACGATCGTATTGGAGACGTTTTCTATCAAGAGATTCGTGCCAGTAAACGTGCTATTACCAAGAAAGGTGCAATTGCGGATGATCAAGTGTAAATTCGTGTTCTTGATGACGAGTAAATCCTTCATATCATCATCCATGATGAACGTGATGTTCTCAATAACATGCGGGTTGCCGGGCGTGCCGTTCGTGCCGTTTCCCCCGCAAAACCCGTCCAAGGCGCTATTTCCGTCAATGATTACAGTTGCTGGCATCGGTGCTGGAGTGATCCCTTTACCGGGGTGCACCGGTTTTATTGCCGTGGTGTTAAATATGGATACCATGCATGCCATGGTAATGATGGTCGCAAATGAGACCATGCTTCCTGCAAATCCTGTTCTTGATGATTTTTTCCAGATCATGTTGCTTTTAGCCCCTTGGATTTCAATTTTTCAATCACGAAATCGTTATCTTCGATGTACCCGCTCAAGGCACCGATACGAAGGATTCGTTCTACTACAATTTCAACTTGAGATTTATCCAAATCAAGCACCCTACCGAGACGTTCCAAGGAAACACGTATCCCTTTTTCCTGCCCATCTTGCAAGAAATTCAAGGCTTGATCTGTTATGGAAATGGCTTTTTCTGTTTTCCTGGTACCCACGACCATCTCTTCATTAATTATCGTGCCATCCTCGATGTACATGATACGATCGGTCATGGAAGCGATGCTTGGATCGTGGGTGATGATAAGGAACGTTTGCCCTTTTTCCTCGTTTAGGTTCTTGAATAACTCCATGATTTCAAGACCCGTGTCTTGATCGAGATTACCTGTTGGCTCGTCCGCGAGAACGATAGATGGTCTAGTGACAAGGGCACGGGCGATGCACACCCGTTGTTGTTCACCTCCTGAAAGCTCGTGTGGTTTATGATCCATGCGATTTCCCAACCCAACAAGATCGAGAAAGTTCCTTGATTCATCTTGCTGCTTTTTCAACGGTATCTTGAGTGCTGCTAATGGCAGGGCAACGTTTTCCAAGGCGGTTAGGACTGGAACCAGGTTATAGAACTGGAACACGAATCCCAATTCCCTTGCCCGGAATCGCGTTTTTTTCCGTTCATTCATCTCCATTGTATTGATATTATTGATGAAGACGTCCCCGCTAGTTTGCGTATCCAATAGCCCGAGAATGTTGAATAATGTAGATTTCCCACTTCCCGAGGGGCCCATTAACGAACAAAATTCCCCGCTCTTCACTTCCAGTGAAAGATCATTGAGAGCCCTGACCTCCAATTCCCCGAGATGATAGTTCTTGTGTAAACCAGTAACCTTCAAGACACGAGATTCTTGTTCATTTTTTTGTTTCATGATACTCGCCTCACTCAGGGGATTTTAATACATCAGCGATATCCATTTTCATGGACCTATAAGCTGGAATGATGGATGCGGTTAATGAAATGCCGAAGATGATCAATACATTAATCACGTAGGTTGAAATGGGGGGACTAAACAAGATTGGAAGGAAAATCGTGAATGGAACCTGGGAGATCATGATATTCGCCGTGAAAAGGCCGGCGAATAATCCAATGACGATACCAAGCACCCCAAGTGTCATGTTCTCCCCGTATATGAGAATTAGTACATCCTTCCTGGAGAACCCAACGGAGCGAAGTGTACCAATTTCTCGTCGTCTTTGGTGCATTGAAATTAACATGGATATAGAAAGACCCACTAAGGATACCGCAATGGCAAAAGCAAGGACCATATTAAATACAGTCGTGATGACCTCTAATAAAGATTCAAGCATTACGAAGTAGTTGAAATAATACGTCTCCTTGCCATAATAATCAACCATGTAGTCCTCGAAGTATAGCCCGCGGGTGGCGAATAATTGCTCAATTTGGGTTACCCCCAATTCCAAGTCCTCTCTCTTGCAACCAAGGAATCCAATACCCTTGTCATAATTGGTGAATTCAAAGAAATATTTCTTGGGATTGAAGATGGTAAAATTTTCCAATTCAGGAATTCCCTGGAAGATCATATCCAAGTCAGCTTGTATTCTTGATGCATTCATGCCTGGAGCTAAGTTAATATGAATGAGATTCGAATGATCCCCTTCAGAATCACTATACGCCATAGTCTCGTTTAGCAGCGTCAGGGCGGATAGGTTCAATCCAGGTAGTATTTCCTGATCGTCCAAACTTTCAATGTCGTCAAGAATTCCTTCAAAGAGCTTGGAAAATTCAGTGTTACTCAACATCACGGTATTTGAGTCCATGTAGAACAGATCAATCAAACTCGGGTATAACTCACTAATCTTATAGGCATCAAAATTCATGGTCTTGGAATTCATTATCCAAGGCGATGAGTGATTTCCCGAGAGAGATTGATATTGATAATTCCAATTTGATTCAACGGTGGCGACCACCGTGTAGGTAACGATGCTTCCATTTACTGGCACCCGCACCTCATCACCGATATCAAACTGGTAAATGGAATAGAGATCATCCCTATCAAGCAAATCGAAAATATCATCGACGCTCTTTTCAACCAGCAATTCATTAACGATGCAGGCATTAACCGAATCTTGGGCGTCAAACCATGCTAAGATGGATTCAACCGACGAGCGATTGGATTCAGGAACGCTTCCGTTTACTTTCTTGATGAGAGGTTTTCCAAATTCATCACCACTGGAGGTATCAATTGCAAGGAGCGAGCTATTCAACGTGCGCCACGCGCTTGAAAACAAGTGCTCCGACATCTGATTTTGATCCTCATGATAGTTGAATGGGCGTTCATTGTAGTACTCTGTTGCGATGGGGATGAAATTTGTTGTCTGGCACCCCAGGCTCGATATGGTACCATTATTCATGTACTCCGACAGGATGTCCCTCACTACTGTTTGGTTCATGGGAAATCCGAAAATTCCCCAGTACTTGTCACCTGGGCCGCCATTATATTCCAATCCTTCCTGCCAGAAGCGATTCTTCACCACCAAGTCCATGTTGTTAAACAAGTGTTCGACCATGGTAAAGTACGTGTTCCACGAGATCATGCCACAGAGGTCGGTTTCTGATGGATTGATGTAATATCCCCCAAAGGCATTCATTCCATAGGTCCATGGGAGCCCCGGTAACACGTCCGCATAACCAATGATCGTCAAATTCATGCTGGTTCCTTCCATCTTGACGGTGACGTTATCGCCGACTTTCTTGTTTAAACGTGCTTCAAGTTCGTCTTGCAGAATAATTGATGGGATGCTATCCAACCTTGAAAACACGGTTTCCTTTGAAAGGTGCCCCGTTTCCTTCAACTTGAGAATCGCATCATCATTAATGTTATAATACGCGGTTCCGTTCACGATACCGAGAGAAAAATACCGGTTATGGGAATAATAATCGTAATCCTTGTAGTACCCATAATCGTCGACTTTATTGCCGAATACATCTCCCATTCCCAAGTAAAAGATACGTTCGGTATCGAGTGAGGGCCGATACAAGCAGGATTCGTGAATGTGGGATAATTCCTTCAAATCCTTGGTAAACTCTTGATCCATGTAAATGCCAGGATGCAGCTGGATGTCTCCTCCCAATATCGTCTTGCTCCCAGGATAGGTTCCTTCAGATATGCTATTCGTGATGGTCGTAATGGACACGCTAAAACTCAAGCCTATTGCAATCATCAAGAAGGTATTTATCGTGCGTCGCTTGTTCCTCATTAAATTCCGGTAACATATCCGCTTCAAGCTTCTTTCCAAGGGAATTAGAAAGATGAAGCTCAACCCCTTTGCAAGAGCCGGCAATGCGAATATCCCCACCAAGATGACTCCGAACAGGAACGCAATGATTCCTCCCACGATAAATGCACCGGGTAACATAACCTCGTTGGTTGACACGACCGTCTCATCAAGTAGTAATTCGATACCCCGGTTCACCATGAAGGATCCTGCAACGCAAAGGGACAACCCTACGGCAAGTACAGTGATGCTAATGGCAATCGATTTTTTCTTGGGTGATTTTCTTGATTTCCTCCCAGACTGGATTGCTTGCACGACACTCACTCTTGCAGTTTGGAGGATTGGAATCAACCCGAATAGAAGGGGTATCGAGTACCCAACCAGAAAACCAATCCCAATGGTCATGGGAGAGATCGAGAACGCTATATCTATTTTAAAAGTGATATCAAGCATTTCTTTTGCAATATCGCTCCCGCTCAACACTTTCAAGAACACGTAAGAGAACGAGGTGCCGATCACGAAGCTTAATGCGATTCCCAAGGTGGAAATGATGAGAACCTGGATCAAGTAAACCCTCGTGATGAATCGATGCGTGAAGCCTATTCCTTTCAAGATGCCTATCTCGTGGATATCTGTTTGCTTTGCAGTTTCGAAAAGGTTTTTAATTAAAACACCACAGACGATTAAAGCAATCCCAGCAAAGATGGAGAACGCGATCCTGATGATGTTGGTTGATGGAATGATTGCTTCGAGCATGTCGGCTTTGGGAGTCTCCGTGTGGTAGTTTCCCATGGTTCCAGATTCCAAAAATAATCTCAGATCTTCCTCCACTTCCTGCAATGGGGCATCATTGGTCACGTGAACCATGATGTGGGAAATGGGATCAATTTCTGCGGGATTATTTGACACGTAATCCCACAGGTCATTCAACTCGAAGAATAATATATAATTGCTCCAAGTTTCAAGGGAATCGCTTCCCATCTTCCCCAAGTCCTCCACGATTGCCACCACGGTGAAATCAGGCCACGTGTGATGGTCGTTCCACGTCGAATTGGGAAACTCGGGATTCCAATAACGATTCTCGATGCGCAAGATTTCCCCAACGGTGATATTGTCTCCCAGGTCATTGTATTCCATGAATCTCTTGGTTAACACCACCGGCCTAGTGATATTATTGCTTTTTTTCAAGAAATAATCGGGGGACATCTTTTTACCGATTAAATCGCTTGAAAAATCATCGCTTACGTTCATTACCTTGCAATATCCAAAATCCTTTTCACGGCTTAGTGCTGTATCCAACCCAACGAGTATACCATTTAACCTATTCCCCCATTCCGTCGCGTTTACCTTATCGGGTATGATATCATAATGCCACGTGCGTAATCTTGGCACCCAGGATTCAATATTGGAGATATCACTGGTCGTCAAGGTAGCATTCACGTCTTGATAACTCTCGGTATCCCCTTCCACTCTCACCATTATGTCGATTTTGCCAAGATTTCCGGTGAGCGTTTTTTCCAAGGAGGAATAAATCATATCAGAGCCCATGTTCACCCCGATCAAGATGGAAACGCCAAAACTTACCGCTACCACCGTGAGAATTGTTCGCACCTTGCGCTTCTTGAGATTCCTGTATGCGATTTTCATGGTTTCTAGCATGATCGTTCATTTCCTCCACAGCGTAAATCATGGATATGTGATTGGCTGCTCATGTTCTTGCACTATCTATCGAACAGGTTCACTTAAATCCTATTGTGTGTCAAGAAACACTTCTCGGGAAAAACATTTAATGCATGGATCCCGTGTGAAGCGTGTCCTCGTGATATTCCCCATCGCATAATTCGCGTAATCGGTGGAAACCAAGAATCCATGGGATATTTGTTCTCGCTTCAGGGGGCATCAAGGTAAAACAAATGAATGAGAAAAAGAATGAATTCGTGGAAAACGTCAAGAAAGCAATTCAATACTTGTTGAAACGCCAGATCGGTAATTGTCTCGTGCTCTCCAGCTACAAGGTCTCATCCGTCTTGAAAGATAGATTTGGCACGGATATAAACATATCAAAAGTGGGTAGATTTATCTCAAAATTTGCCAAGGTAAACAAGCTGGAACGGCTTACCACTAACGTGCCGAAATTCAAGATAGAGAAGAAACAGTTCAACAGGTTGAATTTTGATATCGTGAAGAAGCACGTGAAATCCGCATGAGCACCTACCACCCGGTATACCAAGGAGGTCGTTTGGATGGGTTCACAGCAAAAAATGGTTCATTGTGGGTTATTCGGTCACGTGGATAGCGGGAAAACCGCGATTTCATCGGTGCTTAGCGAGATCATTTCCACTGCTGGCTTGGATGCCCACCCGCAATCCAAGAAAAGGGGAATATCAATAGACATCGGGTTCACGTCATTCGACCTTGATGGATACCAAGTAACCCTCGTTGACGCCCCTGGTCACGCGGATTTGATTCGGAGCGTGGTGGCATCCGCGAGTATCATAGATGTTGCCATCTTGGTTATAGATGCGACGAAGGGCCCCGAGATTCAAACCGGAGAGCACATGGTTATCTTGGAAGCTCTTGGCATCAACAAGATACTTGTCGCCTTGAATAAAGTTGATCTCTTGGAACCAAAAGGCTTGGACGCCATGGTGGACCGGTTGCAGTCTTTCTTGACTCGAGCGGGCGACCATTTTCGTGATGCGCCCATCATCCCCATTAGTGCGAAAAACAAGGAAGGTATAGATGGGTTACTGGATCACCTCCTCAACTTGATCAAGTCGAGCCAACTAGAAAGGAATTTGCAGGACCCATTTCTCATGCCCTTCGATCATCACTTCAGGGCCAAGGGATTTGGCACCGTTATCACTGGAACGGTCATCTCTGGCAAGGCATGTGTCGGGGAAGTCATGGAAATTAGTCCACTTGGCATGGAGGGAAAGATAAAATCAATCAACGTATTTAAAGAATCCCGGGAACAGGTCCAAGCGGGAGATCGTGCGGGGATAGCCATTGCCGGCATCAATAATGAAAAATTGTACCGAGGGTGCGTGCTTTGCAAACCTGGTTCAATGGAGCAAGCCAAGCACGTATTAATGGATGGATTCCTAATTCCACTTTTCAAGCAACAGCTCTCCTTTAAATCCCAAGTGCACGTGACCGTGGGAATGCTCACGGTTGCTGGAACCATGTATCCCTATGACATTCGTGAGGGAAAGAAACTTGCATTGGACGCGTTGCCACCCGGTACATTAGATAAAAGCAAGGCTCGCAGGTTCAAGGCGTACATTCAACTGTTCGAGCCCGTTCCTGTTCGCGAGGGATTCCAGGTGCTCATCTCGAGATTGGACCTTCCTCCCACCCGTTTAAGGATAGCGGCAAGGGGTCTCATCGAGGAGATTTCTGAAGGTGTGCCAA
>WJJB01000142.1 GCA_014729935.1 Candidatus Bathyarchaeota archaeon
GCACATTCTGTATCATTATGCCAAACGAGCGATCATTCTTCACCTTTCCTTTGCAACTGATGATATCACCTTCCCGCAGACCAGATTTATCGTGGAGATTCTCACTTGCCCTAATGATGGCATTATCAAATGGAGTTCCCTTGGCATTTGATACACTGGCCGGTGCGACGGTTCCTTCCTTGACTCTGATTATATAGAAGACATTCTCGTGGTCCTGAAATCTCGATACATGCCTTTCGATGCCTTGGATCACCGCCCCCGTGATGGTCACGGTGCTTTTAGGATCTTGGCTTGCGGCATCATCGAATATGGTGGTTCCTGTGATAGGTTGAATGGTACGTTTTCCAGATTTTTTCGCGAACTTCCTCGTTATCCATTCGATCTCATCATAGCCAGGATCTGCCTCAAACAGCGGGCAGGGTTCATATTGCGGATTCACCGATGGCACCAAATAGCTCGCACATGGTACGTTGTCCTCGGCATTCGGGTGGTTGCAATAACGCGTTCTTTTGCCAAAAATCGATGTGCCCCAGCGACCATACTGGCAAGAATAGCACGTGTGCCAGAACTTACCATCTTCTTGGTCCATATTTTTCCCTTCTTCTTCGATCAAATCTTTTCATGATGTAATCATCACACCCCTTGCCCGCAGGACGAATTTCGTTAACTCGGTTCGCAACTGCTTTTCCTGAGTTGCCGTGATGAATCCAGTGTTTGAAGGCATGATACCATCCATGATTCACGATTTCCATTAATCTTCCCGGTTTCTTATTTCACGAAAACATGAGATCAAACACTAAAAGTTACTTCCATCTCACTTATTAGTTTACCTATCATCCCGCCTCGCCCTGCTGGCATCGACATTGTATTCCTTGCCAAGAAGGTTGAACGTCATCTTGTTCAAGCTCGTGTCATCCATGTCGTGTTCACCCGTGTACAAGAAAAATTGAACTACCCTCGAACCTCAATCGCAATCTCCCGCCTTCTTAGATGCCCGAGGTAGGAAACGCCCCGTTCGCCTCAGGTATTCAATATATGGCTTCCCGTGCATATTTATCAATCCCTTTTCTTCCGCCAAAGCCTGCAAGCCCAGCCCGATAGAGCCCACAATGCACAAGATCGCCATGATTGCATCCATCAGAAGGAGGGTCATCCCGGTTGCGATGATGATGAACGCAAGGTATACCGGATGCCTGATAATCCTGTATGGACCCGTAGTAACGAACCCCTGTTTCACTTTTTTTCCATCAAGTGGATATGCCCAGTGGGATCCCAACCTGCGGTATGAGAGAAAGAGTAACACTTCGCCAAGTAGGATGGCACCAAACCCAACGACTTGAATGATACCGGAGAAGGGAAAGCCATAGAAATGCAGGAAATATTTCCTGAAAAAAAGGTCATGGAAGAAGATGTTCAAGCATGCAAGGACGAGAAGAGCATTCATGCACATGACGCCAAGCTTGAGAACGATTCCCTGTTGGAGATCTAGCGTGAACTGGCCGTTTCCATCATCGATCATATCTCGTAAATCATGGGAATTTGTGGAAACCTTGGGTCCTTCGGTGGACTTATCGAGCCGTTTCAAGCGCATCACGTGCACGAGGCAACCGACGAAAAAGGAAAAACCGATGCCCGTCAACAGTTGCACCGTCGACACGGAAAGCATCAAGAATCCACCCTTGGCATGATATCTGGAATTCTTGGTCGGTGCTTAAAGCTTGGCAATTACTCCTGATGGTGAAATATCTCGAGACTAGCAATAAACTCCATAATGTCGCTTGAAATGTATATCTTGATTCAATTCACGCTACTCACAAGGTAACGGCAGTTTTCTCCTGCAAGAATGAATAAAATGCAAAAAAGATGCATTTTTGCAGCGAAATGAAAAAAGAAGGTAGAAGGCACTCAATCCAAGGTACAGATATCCTTGAATGTCATGAGTTGGAGGTCTGCATTCAGGTCCTCGAGCAATCCTTCACGTTCATTGAACACTGACCCTCCCAAGATGATCTTCAAGCCGGTGCCACTTGCCGCGTCCCGGATTTCGGTGATGATCTTGTGAGTTTTAAATAGGTGGTACGTGTTGGTGATGGAAATGCCCACGTATTTTGGTTCCATTTCCTTGATGGCTGCAAGGAATGCGTGCTTTGGAGTGTTTGATCCGATGAAAATGGTGTTAAAACCGGCGATGGTGAAGAAATCCGCAACCATCCTTGCCCCGATCTCGTGAAGTTCGTTCGGGGGGCATAGGATGAGGACCGTGCTCTTCTTCTTGCCATTGCAGGTTTCATCTCGCATGTTCAACACGTGTGGATATGCCATCTCGATGATGGAACGAACGATAGACGTTTTCACGTGTTCTTTCCAGATGCACATTGCCTCGTTTTCCATGGTACACTCGATGCTATTGAGCGCGGGGGTGAGTATATCAACATACAGTTCCACGACGTTAAAAGAGCCTTCATCCAAGTTCTTTTTTACCCACGCCACGCATGCTTCCTTATCTTCTGTTTGCAGGATATCACTGAATTTTTGCATGTATTTTTCCATCATGATTCACCTCTTGGTTGTCACGTCCAAGAATATCTTGAAATAATACCCGAGATCCCTTCCTTTTTCGGTGAGGGCAAGTGATTCATACAGGCATCCTTGGTCTATCAAGATATTCACGAGATCCTTGTTCTTGTTCAATTCCTGCCCTTCCAACAGGTTAATCCTTCCCTTGTATACACCAAGCAAAAGGAGCTTTGCTTCATAAGGTATCGTGTTAATCGTGTCGAAGTGATCTCGCAGTACCCTTTGAACCTTCGGGCTCAAGCTGTAAATGATACCCCTCTCACGCAATTTCTCTATTGCGAAGAAGGAGGGCACGTCATCGATGCCGTTTACCTTCAGGTGATTGATCATGTCTCGCACCTTGAAGATGCTGTTGAAGGGAGATTCCAATCCATCCTGTATCACCATGCGTTCGATCTTGGTTAAGTTACTTGATTTTTGATAATCTTGTGCCTTGTACTGGATGATGTTCTGGTCATATAGAAGGTCAACATGGAATACCCGCTCCACGATCTCGATAATTGGACCCTCGTCGAGTGCACGACCGTTCCAATTTTCCAACGTGCTCCGGTAGTTTTCATAAAAAATCCGGTTGAAATCCTTGGCGAGGGTGCGTAATCTCTCGGAGGCATCTGTTAATAACAGGATTGCCGTCCGGATGTTCTCATAATCATTCACGATGATCTTGAATTGACCATACGATAATTGTTCAAGCCCTTTGACGATTCCCTTCTTGCGCGAGATCTTGTTCCCGATTTCCATGCCAAAGGAGGAAATTGCCGAGAGGAATCCAGATACCAAGCTCTCGTCTATCGGGACATCAGAGAATGCCCTGGAGAAAATTGGTAGTCCCGTTTGTGTCAAGATGATGACATACTGGATGTTTTCCGCATCCGAGAATTGCTGGTATATCTCGCTCAATTCTCTGGATCTTTGTTCCCTTCGGGGAACTATCACGACCTTGTACAGGCCGAAAACAACGGCAACGCCCAATGCTGCAAGTAGCAAGATCGTCGGGAGCAGGTTCAGGATTTTTGTTGCGAGGGTAATGATCTCGAATGAATATTGCTCCGAGATGCTGCCTGCAAATATATCGGCACCGTTGAACTTGACTCTCACGAAATATCGTCCAGCGGATGTGATTGAAATGGACACGGATGCCTCCCCAGTGCTGCTGGTGGTTATGGTCGTATTCCTTACCAGTGATCCTTTTTCATCAAATACTTCGAATTGCAATTCTACACCAGGTACTGGTTGGTTGAAATCATCGATTAACGTGGCGCTAAAGGTAACTTCGCCAGCATCGAGCACCAAATCATCTTGCACGGAGAACTGGATGGTTGCAGCTATTTTCGGCAGGATATCAATTACTTGATTAACTTCGGATTCATCGATACGCTGGGATCCATCAAACCGGATGGTAAGATTTATGGTTGATGTTCCCGTTGTTGGAATCACTTGCTTGAATGTTGCGGTACCATTATCGTTTGAGAAGGTAACAGTTGTATTGGTAAAGCCACCATAGTTGAAGAAAGCCTCGATACCCAGCCCTTCAAGGCTCTCGTTGAATCCTGGATCGCTGGAGTTCAACAAGACCTTGAATTCTATCGTTTGTCCCAATCGAATGTTGCCAGGCATGCCAACGATTGATATACTCGAGTTCCACTTCGGTTCTATTGGTAGGGTGGTGTTGATGATGGTGCCATCAATTTGCTGGTCTCCGGTGTATTCGGCAAACACGGTTAGATTGTCATAACCTGCAACGAGGACGGGAAGCGAGAAGTTAACATCACCCGCTTGGTCGGTGATCAGATCTGTAACATAGAAAGGCATGTTTGAAAGAGGTGATGATGGATTGTAATTATAAAAAGCGAAGATGGTTAACTCCTTGCCATCCTTTGCCTGCCCGTGCTGTATTTGCAATGAAGCCGAGAAGGATGTACCATAACCAACCTTGACGAAAGACGGGAGACTCGTGAATGATAAATTGGATGGAATTTTCCCAACTATCTCTTGTTCCACCTGCGATTGTGCGGATTGTAACGAGGTCGATCCCTGGAATATTGCTTTCACGGTGATATTGCTTCCCTCGTAAAAGGTAGGGATGATCAAATCCTGCGTTGTTCGCCCCTGTGTATCCGTTTCGAGTATCACCGCGAAGCTGGTCATCGCACTGTAATTGATGATCAGCTGGAGGTTCTGGTTGGGAATACCAGCACCAATCGAGTTTTTCAACCGGACGCCTACCGTGAAATCATTCCCAACGCGAACGTATGTGGGAAGCGTGATGGTTATATTCGTGCTTTCTTTCGGTAATATGGTGAAATTAACCATTCCCAAACCTTCAAAAGCACATCCAGTGGCAGATCCATTAATCTCCAATTGATATTCTCCAGCATTCAAGAAATCCGGTCCTGCCAAGGTAACCAAGGTGAAGTAAAAATTCCCTATGCGACTTGTCAATCCGCCACTTAATTGGATTCCCGATGCATTTTTCACCTCGTATGTAAGATCTGCATCTCCGAAAGGTTGCAACTTGCCGGACATGTTGGAGAACAAGCTTGAATTGATGGCAAGGGTGCCACCCGTGTAAGTATCCGGAATGTCACCAGGTTCGATGAGGAGAGGTATTGGCAGGATCTCAACGGATATGTTGAAAAATCCAGGACTGAATCCTGCCTTCGCATACGTGATTTCCAAGGTTTCATTTGATCCGGGATTGAAATCAAGACCCGTGGTATTTAAGGTAATCCTGTATATCCCCTTGTCATCTTGATCGAGGGTCAGTGCAAATTTCTCTATGCCAAACATCACCTGCGACGCGTTGAAGAATTTAGCAGTAATCAAGGCTTCTCGGATGGGCTCACCGCCCGTTTGGTTATTAAGGCTTATCTCCACGATGCTTGTTGTACTATCGTTGACATATGGCCTGTTACCCCCTCCGAGATATACATTGCCAGAATCATTGTATGCACCCGAAAACAGGCTGGCATTGATTTCGTATATGACTGGTTGCACATCGAGCCATAGGGGGCTGGAATTTACTGGAACGTGATAAGCCTTCGAAACTGCAATGAAAATGGTATAATTCCCCTCAGGCACAACCGTGGTTCGCAATGTTAAACCATAGGTTCCATTTGCGGGATTGAAAGTGAGCGGATCGGCATGGTAAAGGTTTGGTGGCCAATCTAATCCCCACAAGTTCCCGGTATCGCTCCTGTATCCAAGAATGGTTGCATTCTCGATGGGATCTCCATTCAGGCTCGTGTCGTTGTATTGCACCCGGAAAGTTGCCTTGCTTCCCGCGGTTATTGAGAAACCAGGATCAAGAACAGCTAGAACTGTCGAACGCCAGACCTCGAAGGTATCAACGCCCCATCCCAATCTGGTGATATCATTGATTCCACTGGAATCATTCCAGAGTGCATATAATTCATACACGCCAACACCAGTATCATTCACCTGCCAGCTACCATTGAAGTTGCCAACAACTTGGTGAATTCGGGGGAAAGACGCGCTCACGATGCCACTACTATCTTGGATGATGGTTGTATAGGTCCCAATGCCTGCAGGTTCCTCTCGTAGGGATAACACGTATTCTGAACCATTACCGTTGAAGAATTGTTCCTCTGAAGTTCCACCTTGAAGAACAAGGCTTGTTTCATTCATGTAATTCGATTGTCTTGCGTGTACTTGCCATGTGCCAGCAGTGAGGCTCCCAGCTTCACCAGATGTTGCCTGCACGATCGTGACGTTTTGCAAGTCTTGGATCGAACTTGCCCTCAATAACTGTCCAGTTGCATTGAACCCAAGTGGAGAGACCAAGGAATGAACCTCCCAATCCATCGAATTGGCACCGAGATTATCGTGGGCAGGAAGGTTCAAAATCGTGAGATTGTACGATTGGAGTAGGACATTTTCCAAGGTTAGATTATCAAGTTGATTGATGGATCCAGTCGTGTTAACAGTGATGTTCCATGTTGCAATCGTGCTATTCATGGACTCAATGATATATCCTGCAAGTGCATTGTCGGTTTTCACCTTGTAGGCGCCCATGATAATCTCGATATTCACTGACGGATCGCCCCCAAGAGGGATGGAGAATTCAACCACGATTTCCTCTCCTGTTTTCGTCACGGGAATAACATTGGTGGAATTTGCTTCTTTCCATCCAGATCCATCATTCAAACGCAATTCTAGCCCAAGATCGGAGGGTAAACCCAGCTGGAAGTCCAAGTCCAGCTTGAAGCTATCGATGGAGAGTCGCTTATTATACACAGAACCATTATTCGTGTTTCCCACCACGGCTCCGGCGTATTCAACACCGATGAAAAAGGTGAAGTTACCCACCTCAAACGCATCCGTGTAAGTTTGAGGGATATTGAATGAGAAAGTTTCCCTATCGTTCCAATCATTGCTTGCATTTAACCTAGAGGTGTAATCGATAAAATACCTCATCAGTCCTGAAGCTCCTACACTCGTGTCATCACCAAGATATGCAACGAGCGATAAATTCCTGTCATCACCCTCAATTCCATCGATATTGGAAAATAGATGCTCGAACTCTAACTCGGCAATGGAATACCAATCATCATGGCTGGCATTCACCAGGATGGAATCAAATAACACTCGCACGTCATCCGTACCGGAATTTGGTGATGCCATCCAAATGCCGAAATCTAGGAAATGCCACCCCTTTCGGTATCCATACTCGCCAAGAAGGTCGGTGATATCATACGTTCGTTGAATTTCACCATGAGATGCTGTCTTCGAGGTTTCGTTATCATATTCCAAGGCAAACCATGCGCCATCATCATAGACCGTTCCATTGATATCCTTGGTTCCATTGATGAAGTTTTCGTTTATTCTGGCAGTGACGAGGAAATCATCATCTGCCTCGTAACCAAGGTTCTCCACGCTCCAGGAAAACGTGATGGAAACCAAATCCGGCTCGAATGGAATCTCGAAGGATGCTTGATGCGCCACGGAGGGATCCCCCCTGAAGAAAAATGAATCACTTGTATCGATGCTATGCTCCAATCCTTCAAAGATTGGGTTCCACGATGCAGAGACCACGGAGGATCGCCTGCTAGTGCCATAAGGGTCGATGAGCACGGCATACCCTGGATCTTGCTGGAAATCGTTATCGATAGGCAATACCGATGTGCTTGGTTTGAACAACTCACCTACTTCGAGATTCGCGCTGGCTTTATCGAAATTGATGATATCTGCTCGATAACCCGCATAGAAATCAGAGAGTACCCCCCCTGTCCCCCCGTTCACGTCGATGATGGCATGATCCATGACATCGTGGGAGAAATTGGCGTAAAGATCGCTGCTATTCTTTCCTGGATTCCATTGATATATTCCGGGGGTGGCGGGTGCCCACGGGGCATTGCTTCCAGTGAAATTCCCATTCAATGAATACGAGTCAAACAATTCATCGCCTTCGAAAACCTCAGAGATATTCAACTCAAGTAAACTTGAGGTCCATTCATCTGGCACCCCTACTGTTAGATTTTCCCTGTTCACACCGAGATTGAATGTTGAACCCGAAAATGTTGATACCTCGTGAGTATCAAACTGGCTAGCGTTCAAACCGTTCAATTGAGATGAAATTTGCCCAGGTATACCAGCGGGGTTGATCTCCTCCATTCCCGTGCTTTCATTCCATGTTTCTTCTTCCGCGGGGATCACAATATTCATGCCTCTTCCTGCCACGTGCAAGAGCATTCCCGCCAATAAAGTTACCAATGATAAAATGAACGTGTACTTTCCACTTTTCCTTATATTATTCATGATTACCTTCCCTCTATGGTCACAAGCTAGTAGATCATAAGATCTTTTTAGTTAATCTATCTTGGCCAAAATTGGTTGGACAATATCTAATATGTTCTGATTAATCCCTAGAATTACTTTGCAAGTTTTGGTAATGTTTTATCATCCCTTTCAATTATTACCATAGTTGAAATAATCAACTATCATGAGATTTGTATTTTCTGACGTAATACTTGACGAGATCGGCTATTGATACCAGGAAATTCAGGTCATCATCGGAAAAATTATCCTTTTTCTCAGTATTTTCAAAGGAAATAACTCCGAACAATTTTCCCTCAAATGTCACCGGTATCATGAGGAGATCATGCACCCCTCTTGCCTCGAAAAAGGATCGTTCTTGTTGGGGTAGTTCATTCACCGTGTTTCTAATATAC
>WJJB01000143.1 GCA_014729935.1 Candidatus Bathyarchaeota archaeon
AAATAAGGCTATAGGTCATTATACCCACGAGAAAAACCCGATTGCATGTGCTGTGGCTCTTGAAACCATCAATATCATTGAAGAACTTGGGTTAGTGAAACGAGCGAAACGCATGGGGGAATACATGCTGAAAAGACTGCATGAGATGGAGGAGGAGTCCGAGATAATTGGTGACGTGCGCGGAAAGGGTTTACTTCTCGGAATCGAGCTGGTGAAAGACAGGGATACGCGAGAAAGAAACAAGATAGCCGCCGAGGCAATCATGTACGACTGCTTGGATCATGGTCTTAGCTTCAAGGTATCAATGGGAAACGTGCTTAGCTTGTATCCCCCCATGATCATCACGGACGATGAGCTGGATAGCGCAATGGATATATTGGATGAGTCCATCAAGAGGGTAAATAAAAATGAATAATTATAACAATTTTTCATATTCGAGGACGTACAAGGGGCCGGTGAGACTCGTGGTCCTTGATTGGAGTGGAACTGTCGTGGATTACGGGTGCTTGGCACCCGCGAAAGTATTCGTTGCACTGTTTCAATCCCGGGGAGTACCCATTTCCATGGAACAGGCACGGGCACCCATGGGAAGATACAAGAAAGACCACATACGGGCAATCTTCGAATGGAATGCCGGAGTGAGGGACAAGTGGCAAGAGAAGCACGGGCGTGAATGGGAGGAATCGGATGTAGAATCAATGTTCACCGAATACAAGGAAATGCAGTTGAAGGTCCTGGGTGACCATAATGATATCATTCCAGGGTGCATTGAAGCATGTAAATGGATGCGGGAGAACGGGATATTCATCGGGGGATCCACGGGATTCTTCAAGGAAGCAGTTAATGCATACCTCAAGTTGGTTGAGGGCAAGGGATACCAGCCTGATTTAATGCTATGCTCGGATGATGTTCCAGAAGGTCGACCAGCACCTTGGATGATCCATGAAAACATGAAGAAAGCAGGTGTGTATCCTGCCAGCGCCGTGGTGAAAGTTGATGATAGCTTGACTGGAATTGAAGCGGGATTAAATGCGGGAGCTTGGACAGTTGGTATCACGCGTGCAGGCACCTTGGTAGGCAAATCCCAAGCGGAACTCGATAGCATGAATCCCAAGAAGATCCGGGAGCTTATTTCCCAGGCCAAGAGAATGCTCTTGAAGGAGGGAGCGCATTACACCATCCCATCCATTGCTGACCTGCCAAATGTGATAAGAGAGATTAACGCCCAATTAGCGGCAGGCGTGCAGCCGTGATATCTCACGGGAGTCACGTGCTACCTTGATTCCTGAAATATTTTTTCAATTCACTCATGCAGAAGTGTGCAGTCGTGAAGCCCTGCGTTGCGGCGTGAGAAACGATATGCGTCACGAGCTGGTGATCGGGGTAAGTTTCAGGCACGGGAGTGTTGAGTTCCCTGATATTGAACAATGACCTCCACGTGTTGATTGCCCAATCGATGAGCGGGATGAATTCAGCTTTCATCACCTGCTCTTGATCGGGATCCAGGATTAGCTTGCTTGCGTGATGGTATAGGTCTGTTTGCCCCCCATCTAATGTCACCAAGCCAAATTGTTCGAGATCCATCATGATCTTGGAAATTTTCCCATCAAGTCCATTGAATCCCGCCCGTGTCATTGCTTGGGTGATCTCATCGACCGTCATTGATTTTTTCACGCGCAGGAACGCGTGTATCTTGCCATACACGAGCGCGTGTGCAGGTGCGATATCGCTTTCTATAGCGAAGAATTTCATCAAGGCATTCACGAACTTCTCGGCAATCTTGAGAACGAACCGCTGGTCATCATGCTCGCCTCGGAATGCAGGAAAGTGGTCTTTCAAGGTAGGGGGAACCACCTTGAATAGGGCAATTGCGATCATCTTGATAGCCCAGTAAGCATCAACGAGTGCCAGCTCGCATTGTTCAAGAATGGCTGCACGGGACACGCTACTCTCGTGGAATCGTGCATCCTCAACGTTGAATTGCCTGATTGGATGCATTTCCGCGTTGAAACGATCAAGGTGTTTCTTCCATAATTCCCTTAACCTTCCATTGAGTATTCTTGCATTTTTTGCAGTCTTCTTGCATACCTCCATCAATATGGTTGAAAACCCGTCTTGATGCATCATGGCCATGTCCTTTGGAATCAACAGTTCATCGAAATATGGTAATGATATTCCTACGAAACTATGGAATACTAGCCTCACTACAAGAAAAAACCTTCCTCATTATGTATCACCCCTGATCTTTGCACCGATTAGCCGTTTTTTGACCAAGCGACATGCAGCACGTTGAATTTCCGCAATGATGCAGGAATCAAGGTCCAATGCATCACCAACTAGAGCGTCAAGCATGGCACGGTCTTCAAGAGGGGTTGGATCTTGACTTCCGATGTGCCTTGAAGGATCAACTCCACATTCCTTGAAAATACTCTCGGGTCTTCGTTTTCCCAATACTTGGACTATCTCGTCGAATCGTTCCAAGATGTCTTGATTGAAAACACGAACATCAATGGTCATCATGGACTTTGCATCCCTTGTTTCGATCTTCAATGCGCCACCACCGAGAGATGTCCTACCCAGCGAGAATGCCAAGAAGGCTTGCAAGGTGGAATTCAGGATAGCAAGAAGTGCCCCTTGATGCACATTTTTTCCTGGGAAGATACGATGGAAACACCTGTCGGGAACGACAGGGACGGTGGATGCTGGGCAATAAAAGCGATCATGGGCAATGTATTGCATGAACATTCTGGATGGTTCCTTGGGGGTTGGAGGGAGGGAATACCATTGCTTCCGGTTGCGCACCGAAGAGACTTTCGGCCAAGGAATTCCCTTATTGGTCTTTTGACCCCGGGTGGTGACTTGAGATTCCCCCCACTCTATGTAATTTTTCACGCCAAGGTGCCCTCGCTGTTCTAGCTCGCCTTTCGAGACCGGCGGGATGGTTAGGACATGGTACCTGGATGTGCCATCGATCACCAAGCGAGTGATATCCTCGTGATTTCTAATCAAGGGTTGAAGGTAATCTTCCTCGATCCTGAACTTCTTGATTGTTTCCGCATCTAAGTAAAAGAATGCGTTGATACCCGAG
>WJJB01000144.1 GCA_014729935.1 Candidatus Bathyarchaeota archaeon
CCATTCATCATTCGAGATTGCGTGCTAGTGAACGCTGAACTCACGGGATTGTGCGGGATTCATGTTGGTTATTCTGCTGATGCTCGGGTGATGAATTGCAGCATCATGTATTGCGATATTGGGATTCACTTGGAAGATTGCGTGAATATTAACCTGACAAGCTGCAACATCGAATATATTAGATCCGTTGGTATCGCCTGCATGGTGGGAGAAAGGTACACTCTTGTTAATAATACGGTACACCATTTCGAGATAACGGGATTTGCAGCCTACTGGTGCAATGATCTCTCATTCATCGATAATGAAATCAGTCTTGGAACGCTTGGAGGGCCCGTGCAAGGATGCTATTTTGATCAAGTGAATGATTCACGCGTGTTCAACAATTCAGTTCATGATTTGTCTGGAAATACAGATATGTATGCAGCAACCGGGTTCATGTTCTGGAGAACACATCATTGCATTGTGGATGCAAATCAAGCATTTAACCTGCAAGCAACTAGTGGTTTGACTTCAGCAAATGGATTTTACCTGATGCTTTCCAACAATATTTCACTTGAACATAATCAAGCCTTTAATCTTACAGGCTCAATGACGAGCGGTTCAAGTGGCAATGGGTTCCTGATATCCTCGTCAAATGACACCATCCTCCAAGAGAATAATGGCTATTCAACCCATGGATACACACCGAACTCTGCAAATGGATTCCAAATCATGAATTCCAATAATTGCACGCTTCTCCGGAATCTTGCATATGGAAATTCTGGAGATGTGGACTATTCGGGAAACGGATTTCACATCCATAAATCGGACTACGTGAATGCGTTAGATAACTATGCATGGGAAAATTATGGTAACGCAACGTATTCCGGCACGGGCTTCCTATGCCGGGATTCGGACCATGCATTTCTTGCAAATAATTCCGCATTGAATAATTCAAATGCCGGATTTTTCTTGGATTCCGGGATGGATGCGAACATGTTTAATAATTCTGCCAGTGAAAATTCATTACATGGGGTGCATCTCCATGGGATCGATGATTTTTCAATTGATGGATGCCAAGTCAACGCAAATGGGAAATTGGGAATACTTGTTAATCAATGCCTAGGATTCAACTTCGTGGATAATACCACGCTACTTGGTAACTTGAAATGGTTGTACCAGCAGGATTCTTCCGTTTTACTCGGTGCTAACACGCATATTGATAGATTTGGCATCACGGTATCGGTTAACGATGATTTGCGGTACTACTCGACTAGAGGTAGTGGAACCGAGCTCGATCCGTTTATCATTGAAGATTACAATTTCAATTGCACTGGCATGGCAAGACATGGCGTCTGGATAACAGGCACCGATGCATATTTCTCCTTGGAGAACTGCACGATACTCTCCACCGATCCGGGTTATTCTGGCATTTTCTTGGAAAACACGAATCATGCACATATTATCTCATGCAATTCGAGCTATAATGGACGGGGGGTGCACTTCCGCAACGTCAATTCATCCACCATCGTGGGGAATGAGATTAACCACAACATTGACCAGGGAATCTTGCTCAACGACTCGCATGATAATAATATCACATTGAATAACCTCCTATTCAATCATGATTGCTTGCAGGAAGACTCATCATGCACGAACAACCTTGTATTCGGAAACACATGCGATCTTCTCACGCCATGGTGGACTTCTCCCTCGCTTCCACCACCGGAGTTCATACATTATCGCATTGGATTGAACCATACGTTCAGCATTCTTTGGATGGATGATTACCTGATTGATGAGGTCATCTTCCACCTTGATGGAATTAATTACACGGTTGAGGGATGTATTGATGATAATTATAGCATTGAAATTTGTGACATCTCGGGTGGAATTCACCAGTACAGGTGGTTCGCCAAGGATACTTCAAGGAAAATGAACCAGACGGCACTTATTGAATTTAACGTGTTACCCGTGGAACCAATCTTGGAATTACGCATTAACGGCACGATCGGGAAATTTCAAGGCCCATCGGGTTCATTCATCACCATAGAGGTTAACACGAATGTCCAAGGTGGGATAAACATCTACAATGGTTCCACCTATCTTTGCCACCAAGCCAACACGTCTTGGAGGTTCACGCATGTCGGTACATTGGACATAATCGCCTGTTTCAGCGGTAACGAGAATTACACCGGGGTGAATGTATCATGCAAGCTCAAGCTCACGGATCCCGATCATTCACCCCCAGACCATCAAGATTTACTTATAATTATTGCAATCATCGCCCTCGTATCTGCTATCACCTTGATGATCCATTTAACACGCAAGAAACAGGATAAACGGGAACCGCCACCACCGCCTTTGCTCAAGAAAAAACCAAAGGATGATGAATGTGCTTGGCACGGGAGAAAGCTACAGGAACCTTCATTTAGCTGCTCTCAATGTGGCGTTCATTATTGCTTGGAATGCGTTTTGAAGTTATTGAGGGAACGGGATACCTGCCACTTCTGCGGGAAACCCATCGGGTATTTCAGGTTGATGCATGTAATGATGGATATCAACGGGAACTTGAGCGGATACCTCGAGGAAACCATGAAGGCAAAAGAAGACGCTGGAATCTTGCCACCCTCGTATTACACGAAAGTGCGAGGGAAAATCATGGAAGAACAGCAGAAGCAGGCAAAACAAGCAAGTGGATCAATCATGCAACAGAAAGGAAGCCAGCAGCAAAGCCAAAATTACTACAAGAAGGTAAGACAACAAGTCAAGCAACAACAAGAAACGGAGGAAAATCACGCATGAAAGCAAAGAATACCGTGGACGAGTGGGAACCCATGGAATTCCCCGAGCATGTGGCAAGTCTCATTCCAGAAGGTGTACCGCATTACTTCGACGAGGGGAATTATTTCAATAGCATGCTTGATGCCATGGAAGAAAACCATAATGTTCTCATCATCGGTCCAACTGGCACAGGAAAAACCCACCTTGTTCGAAGCATCGCCCAAGCATTGAAACTTCCCATGCTTGAAGTGAGTTTCACCCTTGGAACTGATGTCACTGACATCATTGGAAGGTACGAGCTCAAGAAGGGAAAAACAGAATGGATTTATGGACCACTTCCCAATGCCATGATGCACGGTACCATTTTTTATGCAGACGAAATCAACATGGCTCGACCTGATGTGGTTTCAAGGCTGCATCCATGTCTTGATGATAGACGATCCATCATCGTATCCGAACATGAAGAAGAATTGATAAAGGCACACCCCCGATACAGGTTCATCGGTGCGATGAATCCCGTCGAGCTCGGATATGCGGGCACCCGTCCATTATCACCGGCATTGAAACGTAGATTTGAAGAAATCATCTACATCAATTACCCGAAAAAGGAAACCGAGCTCAAAATCCTGAAAAGCAGGGCAAGACTCGAAGATGAGGAAATCTTGGAAAAAATGATAGAGGTCGCCACGAAACTCAGGAGAGCGCACGAGGAAGGATTGGTCTCATCCCCGCCCACTC
>WJJB01000145.1 GCA_014729935.1 Candidatus Bathyarchaeota archaeon
CCTTTGAACATCTTGGCCACGAATCCGAAACTCTCGGGAGTCGAGTCGTGCCACTTGGAAACGATCCGTTTCGAGGGAATCTTGTAGAAGGTGCTATCGATCTCGACGCACTCGAACACGCGAGCATAATATTGGAGAAATTTTGATGGATCCATGCGCCGGGGATAGAAAGCACCAAGCCAATCCCGGTAACTCCACCCGGAGCACCCCACGTGCAATTTTACCGTGGACATGTCTTGCACAAATAAGAATTAAAAAGCAAGGCATAAATGGATATGCATGAGGCAAAAAAAATACCAGAAAATATTGCACGTGGCGTTCATTGCTGGCGCCATCACCAGCGCCATTGGGTTGAATTTCCTGCCCGCGGGCTTGCAACGCTCAGGATTCACGACAACCACGATTGATGGTGTTAATATCCATTACAACCTATACAGGGGGGATCCAGGGGCACCGCCGGCAAGCAAACCCACCATCGTGATAGGCCATGGATTACTCGTGAATAAAGAAATGATGACCAATTTTGCCATTGAACTAGCGGCGAGGGGGTTCGTGGTAGCCAGCATTGATTGGCGCGCCCATGGCAAATCCGGCGGGATCCTCTCGCAGGAGGGGTTGGACAAGGACCTCGAGGCTGTCTTGGCAGACCTTCCTGGGCGAGCGCCGGAGGCAAACATGAGCGCCCTCGGAATGATGGGGTATTCAATGGGTGGTTATCCCACCTTCAGGTATGCAGTGAACCATTCTGCAGTGAAAGCATGGGTGGGAGTTGCCACGGCTGTTAATGATGACATAGCGAATGATTCTGCCCCGGGTAACGTGCTTCTCGTGATTGGAAAATTCGATGAAGCCTTCTCGGTGGAGGAAGAGCGCGCAAACCTCGCAAATATCACCAGCGGTATTAGCCTTCCCAGCGATCTCGAATTCGATACAACATATGGCGATATCGATGGCGGAAATGCCAGGAGAATGGCACTCGTGCGGAATGCGGACCACCTGAACGTTCCATGGAATGCGAAATTCGTCCGCGAGACTACTAGCTGGTTCGTGAAAACATTCAATGGAAGCGCGGCGGGCACAGGCATGTTGCATTTTTACTGGAGATCCCTGCTTGTTTTCGTTGGACTTGCTAGTTTGGTTGGCATTGTCTATTCCCTGGCGATAGTTCTCTCCAAGGCTCTAAAGATTACGGGTGCAAGTAGCAAAAAAGGAGAAATGGATCGGCAAGATGGAGGAAATAAAGTTCACGCACTGATGCTGGGTGGTGGAACACTCGATGAATCCCAAGCAACGCTGAAATGGTTAGTACCAAGATTTTATGGATTTGGTTTCCTATTGCTTCCCACGGCTATCTTACCAGCTCTTTCTCTCCTTACACCATTATTTTTCACGGGATTCATGACAACACTGGTTTGTACCTTGGCAATTAACATCCTGTTGATGATATGGCGCATCGTGAAGAAGAACGGGGGATCCATCAAGATACTCTTGAAAGAGGAAATCAGCACTTCACCCAAGGTTATAGTATTATCTTCAATCATCACGGTGGCATTCATGGCGGGGATGTATCTCGTGATTAGCCTGAACCAGCTGGGGATTATCCCGAGTGTATCACGCATCGGATACTTGATCCTCTTCACTGCTATTCTCTTCCTTGCTTTATTTATATATAACGTGTTCAACCAAAGACTCTTGGTACCAATACTGGATGAAAAACTAAATATCAAGAATAATAAAGTCAAGTTCTTGGTCGTGGGCTTTTTAAGCTGTGCATTGATTTACAGCTGGTTTCTTGTTCTCATCCTCGTCCCAAGCATCATCATGGGCAACTATTTCCTCTGCATGGTACTCACATTGATGGTTCCGATCTTCATGTTCTTCTCGTATGCAGGTTTGTTCTTGGAGCAGGAAACGGGATCATGCGTTCCAAACGCCATCCTGCAGGCAGTAATACTCGGATTCATCATTGTCACGCTATCCCCATTCGGAAGTTTTCTCCAGCTATTCGCATGAGAAGGGGTGCTAGTAGCAGCGCTTATTCCCGCGGGTCATCTCCATGACCCTTCCTTTTTGCTCCTTGTCCACTAACAACAAAATACTTAACAGCGCGTGAGATAAACATATTGAACAAGAACCAAGACCTGCAACATGGTATCGGTGATTCCTCCCTTGATTCGCGGTATCTTCATCATTAAAACTGGCATTTGCGTGTTTAGCACGACGTATGAGATCAAGCTAGACGTGTCAAAGGATCTCTTGGCGGGATTCCTGTCTGCGCTTCCAGCCTTCGCGAAAGAGATTGAGGAATCGCAAGAACTCGAGGGATTCAACACTTCAGAGTACAAATTTGTGTTCAAGCCATTGAAGAGCTCACTTGATAAAACGGGGAATTTCATGGTGATCTTGGCTGATGCAAAGGACAAGAATGAAACCCTCAAGAAGTTCTTATCCCTCCTCGTCGAGGAATTCGAGGAGAGTTACAATTTGGACCAATGGAACTCGAACTTGGACGTGTTCAAGAACTTCAAGAGCGTGGCAGACAAGATACTTTTCAACCGGGAGAGGAAACCCCTCGAAATTTCTCCCGATATGCTCGAGATGATATCTGATATCATAGCCTCGTCGAATTACAACTTCTTGATCCTAAACAAGGATAACGATATCGTGTTAACCTCCCTGAAATCCATCAGCAAGGCATTTACCGCCGATACCTTGAATGATATAAAGGATGCCATCATACAATACTCTGTTTTCCCGCCAGTATTCGGCGAGAAGCTCGAGACGTCCTTCATCAACACGGACAAGATGATAGTGATCTACGACAAGGTGCTAGATCACTTTTTCATTGCATTCATGTTAAAAGATAGTCCCGAGTGGAACGATCAAACGCCCACCATGAACGCCTACGATATGCTCCAAGAGGTCATGGAAGCCATGGATGACATCAAGTTATCGCTCATGATGCATTTCGTTGGCGAGAAATACTAGAATCAGGGACCTGAATGGAAGGTAGCATCACTTCTTCTTGACAATTTCAACGAAGATTTGCTTTATGATCATCTGTGAAGAGCAACTCTTGCAGATCTCTCCATCGGGTTCGTGGAACACGATATCTCCTTCCTTGTACTCCCGGGTCACTTGCTCCTCGCATTTAGTGCACGCCAAGACGGTGCGGGTGACCTCTTTCTCATTTTTCTTGAGCTCGTCGCCAATAGCTGGCAGGATTGGTAGATTTGACATGTCAAGTTACCTTGAGGGTGCACCTTTCCAAGTGCTACTCATCATCGGAGTCGGTGTCCAATAAATGTTGTTCACGGGAAAGCTGTTTTTCAAGTAAATCTTCCTTCCGTTTCGAAAATAGTTCCTTGTACAGGGCTTGCTGGTCTTTCGGGAGGGATGCAACATCTGGAACTTCACAGAACACGGTAATGAACAAGTCACCGCGGCGATCATTCTGATCTCTAAAGATGGGGACACCTTTACCTTGTACCCTGAATGGCGTTCCCGGTTTGGTTCGCGGGGGTATCTTGATGTGAATTATCGTGCCCTCCAAGGTCATCACTGGAACGCGTGATGCACCAAACAGGAGCTGGAGGAAATCCAGATCAAGCTCCCTGAGCAGGTTTGATCCCTCCCGGGTGAACACTTGATGGGGCTGCACATCGACGACGAGGTGTAAATCACCGGGCATGGCACCTCGTGATTCTATATTCCCTTTTCCTTTCACCGGGATGATGACATCTTGGTCTGGTATTCCCGGGGGTATATTCACCGTTATTTTTTCCATGCCTGTAACAATGCCTGAACCCCTGCAGGTCCTGCATTTTTTCTTGATGATCTCGCCCTCGCCGTTGCAGGTTGGACAATTCATGATTTGCTGGATGGTTCCAAATGCAGACCGGCGTGTTTGTGCAACTTGACCCATACCTCCACACGTGTTACATTTCTGGGGCTTCGATCCAGGTGCTGCACCCGAGCCATTGCAATCGCCACATGGAACGCGCCGCTTGATGGAGATTTCCTTCTTCACGCCAAATACAGCCTCTTCGAATTTCAAGGAAAGGGGCATTTGCAGGTCAGACCCTCTTCTTTGCCGGGCCTTCCTCCGGGAGCGGCCCATGCTCCCACCGAAAAAGCTGCCAAAGATATCCCCAAAGATATCCTCGAAACCAAAACCACCGTCTCCTGCTCCAAATCCAGGAGAGGCGTCCACGCCTGCAAACCCGAACTGATCATATCGCCTGCGCTTTTCCCTGTCAGAGAGAACGGAATATGCTTCGTTCACTTCCTTGAATCGTTCCTCTGCTTGGGGATTATCAGGATTCATGTCCGGATGGAATTTCTTCGCCATCCGCCTGAACGCCCGGGTGATCTCCGATTGCGAAGCATTTTTACTTATGCCCAAAACATCGTAATAATCGCGTTTGTTACCTGAACTCATGCCAACAACCATGTGTATTGGGTTCTTCTTTTCCATTACCATTGAAGGCGAAGCTACTACTTCGTCGTGGTGAGAGAATACCGGGGGTAGTATAAACTTGCCTTTCTCGTAATATGGCCTGTTTTCTCCTGCTCTAAAAAAAGGTGCACATTTTCATATTGAAACCAAATGGTTTTAAGGGGAGGGATCTCGTGTAAGCAATAGGTGAAAACATGCAAGGTAAACAAGACAATGGGCCGAAACGTAGGACGCCGAAACTGGCGGGAAGCTGGTACCCATTCGAGAAAGATGCATTGCGAGACACAATCAAGGAATGCTTTACATCACCTCTTGGTCCTGGGACAATTCCAACCATCAAGGACACGAGAAAGGGCAGGGGGAAGATCTTGGCAACGATCGTACCCCACGCGGGGTTGCGTTTCTCGGGACCGATTGCTGCACACGGGTTTCACGCAATCATGAAAGATGGCATTCCTGACACGATTATCTTGGTTGCCTCCCACGGTGGATTCAATGGGATATTCACCCAATCAGCGGGTTCCTGGCAGTCACCCATGGGGAGGAGCGAGATAGATGAGGACTTGGTAGGTAGAATTATTGATGGCTCGAATCATATTGAAATAAATAATGACTTCATGGTAGAGCGTACGGATAACACATTCGAATTGCAGCTCCCATTTATTCACTTCATATCCCTTGACACGAAAATCGTGCCAATTGCAGCAGGAACGCGCAATAATCGGAAATTGATGGATGCTGGTGAAGCGCTCGCACGCGTGCTCAAGGAGGAGAGCGATAGTGAGGAGGGAAAACGGGTTATCATCGTGAGTTCCACGGATCTTACCCATTACGGTGCTCATTTCAATTTCATGCCTGCAAGGGGAAAATCGCCTGATGAGCAAAACGAATGGGTTCGGCAAAATGACATGAAGGCAGTGAATGATATCTTGCATTTCAAGGAGAAAAATATCGGTGCGATACTTGATGATTCCTTGAAACATAGGAATATTTGCTGCCCGGGAGCAATCATCCTTACTCTCCATGCGTTGAAAGCATTGAAAGAACTGGGTGGCATTAATAAGATAGGCACGCGATTATTGAAACACGCGACCAGTCACGATATCGATCATGGCGCGGGCTTCGGGGGATTCTCCGCGGTCGGGTACGCGTCCGTCGTGTTCGATATACTAGGAGATGATTCGAACTGAAATCGGGTTTACGACTATTCAGGAAAATATTCGGAATAGCAATGGTCATCGTGAATGCCTTGCTTTCGTTCACCAGCTTCATAGCTGCGTACAACGCGGTCTTCTTGGCACAAAACCAGATCGATGATAGCATGTTTATCATCGATGTGGATAACGGGTTATCTGATCCCACGCCCTATTTGCAGCTCGGTCAAGTGAATTTTACCAACGAGGGTTTATTCGATTTCGATGATTTCTCTGTAAAATTTAGAGTATATGATGAAACAGATACCCTGCTCTTGGATTTCCAAGATTTCATCGGTAAAATCGATGCAGGAGGGATATTGTCCAGGATGATCGTGATCAACGAGTCAAACGGGTATATTAATCCCGGCGTGAATTTCTTGCTCGTGGATTGGAGCAACGTGTCCGGATTCTTGGAAATCAGGGGCGATTATGCGTTTTCATTGTTTAATTTCAATCTCACGATTACCAACATCTCGGGGTGGATAATGTAACATGGGTGCAGCCAAGAATATATTGATGGGGGTTCTTTACGCAGCAATTGCCCTGATCTCGTTCGTCATTCTTCCATGGACGGGATTGAGCGTGGTGAAGAATCTTGAATTGAATGAGGTTACCATAAATTATGCGCGCTTCAATATCGACAGGATCCTGTTTTTCATCCAATCCTTGGGTATCATTCAGGTTGGTATCGCCTTTGGAAGGGGTTCCTCTCCAAAATATTCGAAGCGACGAGCCCTCTTTTCCCTTGCCCAAGTTATCGGGTCTGGGGTTTACGTCTACATCATAAGGTTTTCGGGATTGTCCCAGATCCCCATTACATTAGAAAACATAGGGGAGATCACCATAACATTTGATAACATGATGTACATGGCATTCGGGATCATCTTGATCAATGGCTTGCTTTCCATCTTCGACATCATCATTTCAATCAAGGATCAGAAAGATGGCACCGTCTACAGTCTTGACAAGGAATTCAAGGAGGCACGAGCAGAAATGGGTTCAGGAGGCATGTACGAATGAAAACACCTAGCTGGTTGAAATATGGTGTCCCGGCAATCTTGCTGGGATCGATGATCCAGGGAATGATGCTCTTGGAAACGGGGGACCCACTGATAGACTTTTTATCACCAATCATGCCGTTCCTTGGTGAGTTCCTTAACTTCTTCGCCTCATTCATCATGCCGTTTGGCCAATTACTTGCCGATAACCTCATTGGGCCAACCATCGAGCTCCTCCCAGGAGAGGGGACCACGGGTCTTGCCATTTATTTCACCATCTTCGCGGGCATATTCCTTGTTTCCATGTGGGCGAACGTGATGTGGAAACCAAGGGGATACGATCTCACGGAAAACAAGGAAAAACAAGAAGATGAGGAAGAATCAGGGGAATTAAGCGTTATCGCACCTGATGAAGAGGAGGACTTGAGTGGTGATGAAGTTGATGAAGTGCGGGACATCCCAGGGGATGAAGACGCGGAACCACTTGAACCACCAAAAGACATGCCAATGTACACTGATATCCCTGAAGATGAAATGGGGATCAAGACAGAGTCGGAGGAAATATTCTCTGAAGATGATTTTGACGATCTCCCCATTCCCGTGGAAGATGAAGAAGGAGAAGGGGACTCCGGGGACCAGGTAGATTGAAAAAGCTCTTGTCCAGCCTGATCGAGCTTCATATCACTTTTTTTCTGTAAGGAGTATGGCATCAATCTAGATAGAAATGAGCTAGCGACATCCTTAGAGCTTGTTGATACGCTTTCCCCCGGGCATGTTCACCTCATCAAATTCTTCGTAATCTCCCTGAAGGATGGCTCCAGTATCCAAGAACTTGTTCACCTTTGCCCTGGAGATCGATATGGTCTTGAGATGAACTGCATATGCCATCAAGATTGCTTCCTCGATGCTATTGCCGACAGGAATCCGTGCATCGTTCAATGCCTCGATGATCATCTCATATCTTGCAAGGTATGGGAGGTAGCATATCACTGGTTTCTTGAACCGCCGGACCACGCTGGCGATGCGACTCCCAAGAAACAACGACACACCGGGGGGGTAGGGAAGGATGTTCAATATGATTATTTCCACGCGCTCTATATCCATCAAAACTTCCAAAGTGGACACGATATCGTCATCGGTGCACGATCCAGTCAAGTCCACGGGATTATTTATGCTTGCGATGTTTTTCACGGTGGAACTCAACGCTTCTTGCAGCAGTTGTTTTTCATCCTCGGTGAAATCCACAATTTCGAGCTTGTACTTCTTGGCAAGATCGGATGCTATCACCCCATGACCACCAGAAACGGTAATGATGGCTAGGTTTCCCTCCTTTGCCCTTGAAAAGAAAGGTTTTTGCTCTCCAGAAAGCAGCGAAAATGCCTTGCTGAATGCTACCAGCTCGAGCTCTGTCTCACACTTGATGATGGAAAACTGCTTCAAGGCACCGGTCAGCAGGCGATCGTTGGAGGAGATTGCCGCGGTGTGAGATGATGCTGCTTTCTGCCCCTGCTTGGTTTTCCCTCCTTTTAGCAGGAGAATGGTCTTGTTCGTGAGCCTGCTTTTCAGGAGAAATTCCCTGCCCCTCCCTCGTGAGAAGCCCTCCAAGTAAAACCCGATGACATCGGTCTGGGGATCTCTCGTGAAGTATGAAAGCATGTCCACCTCATCAATGACTGCCTTGTTTCCGAGTGATATAGCC
>WJJB01000146.1 GCA_014729935.1 Candidatus Bathyarchaeota archaeon
GACCCTCGGGTCCGAATCTCGGATTAAACCTGCCAGGAAGTGATGGTGGTGGCTCTTCTGCACCACCGTCGCCACCCGGTCCACCTTCACCAGCCGCACCGGCAGCTCCCGGGCCTCCTTCACCTCCTGGACCGCCATCTGGTGGTGGCATGCCCGCCGCACCCCCGAAACCTGGGGGAGGTAGTGGTGGTCCAACCGCGTTCAAGAACTTGAGGGATGAAATGTTATCCGAGTTGAACCGCCTGAAGAAGATAATGAAAGGCGGTTAGGAAATTCACTAACTTGCATCCTTTTTTCCATGACACGGTTTTGCGTTTGCAGTATCACGGTGGAAACGAAATTATATTGCGTGGATTGCAAATTCTGGTTTACTGGTGTAACCATCTGGACGCTCCAGATTGCAGGATCTCCTTTTTCCACATGGGGATTTCCCTTTTGTACCTGTCCACTGCTTCGGCAACCACGTTGAAAACTGCTTTTCTGTGTGCGCCACAACCAATAACGTGAACCATCGTTTCGTTTACAGTGAAATTTCCGGTAAAGTGAATGATGGTTAACTTCTCGACGCCGATTCTGTTAGATAACTCCCTCGCAAGTTTCCTGACAGCTTTCCTTGCACTATCCTCTATGCATTCGATGACAATACTTGCCGTCTTATCTTCCTTGCCACTGGCGTTCTCTTGAACATCCTCCCTCACGATACCAGTAAAGGTAACTAAGGCTCCTACCATCCCAGGTGGTACGGTGGAAAGGAAAGATGTAATGTATTCTTCGAGGGACTTCGCTTGATCCCGAGGGATAATATCCGATTCCACGCTCATCAACCTCCCGAGAACGGCGGTAATATCCTGATAGTAGAGCCTGGTTCAACCTCGTGATTCTTATCGTTGCTTGGATCCAGTAATTGATCTTCCACCATGATCTTGTACCCTTTTTGGAGCTGTATCCCATGGATTTCATCCCGTTGAAGCAGCGCAGGCATGAGCTTTTCTCCAAAACGTGCTTCAAGGGCAATGAGAACATCATCGATGGATGCTTGGTCGCCATGCGGGATCACGCTTAAAATGATGGACGAAAGCCCTGCAGCATCCCTTGCCTCGGCATGGAACGTGATCTTGACTTGCATGATCTTTTCCTTATCTTCCTCAACCATAAATGGCTCCCGTTTTTTAATTGCGTCCGATAACACTTTCATGGCTTGCTCGTGAGACCTATACTTGAGTAATGTCAGCATATCAACTGGTTCCCCTTCTTGCATGAGGCATGGCTTGAGAATGCCAGAGGCGGTGACTCGAATCTTGGTGCATGCCGCGCAGAAACTGGGGGAGATTTCCACGACCTCCATGCTGGCTCCATTCTTGAAATGAATGATTTTCCGATGTTGCATATCCCTATATTCGATGGATCTAACTGGAATCGTGATCCGGTCTAGCACCTTGGACACGTCCATGTGATGCTGCTTATAGAAACCATGCTGATTCCCGTGAACCGCATCAATCTCGTGGAGCTCAATCAACTGCAACCTGGCATCCACCTTGCCACAAAAGACTAGCATATCATCAATCTCGTGATCATTGATCCCCTTCAGGAGGACAACATTGATTTTCAGGGGGGTCAATCCGGCATCACGCGCTGCCTGGATGCCCTCGATCACCCGTTCCATGCCATCGACACCCGTGATTTGCTTGTAGGTTGCCCGATCTAACGAACACAACGATACATTCACCCTATCCAATCCTGCAACTTTCAATTCCCATGCCGTGGTGGAAAGCTGGAACCCATTCGTTGTCATGGAAAGATCGGTGATATTTGGAAGGCGTGAAATCTCATTTACGACCTGCAAGATGCGTGGATGCTCCAATGGTTCCCCTCCAGTGATTTTTACTTTCCTGATTCCAAAGGTTTCATGGAAAAACCCAACGATTGCCTTAACATCTTGTGGGGATAACCTGGTACCTGGTTGTCCCCCTAGATATCCCTCCTTGTCACAAAAAATGCAAGAAAATGAGCATTCCCTATTGATGGATAACCTGAGATAATCGATTTTGCGGTTGAATTCATCTACCAAGCAACCAGCATCTCCAACATCTTGCATTGGGTTCATTCCTCTTTCCGGAGTTGCGATAGAATATGCCCAGCCTCGGGAATTATCAATTTCTCGATCGCGAGGACGACTGCTTTTGGTGAGCCAGGCACGCAGAAAATGCATTTACCATCCTTGATGAATGCTGTCGATCTGCTTAACATGGCAGCCGCACCAATTTCCTGGTAGCTCAGCTTCCGGAAGAGCTCCCCGAAGCCAGGCAGCAAGCCATATCCCAAGCTGCGCAGGGTCTCCACGGTCCTGTCCCGGGGAGATATTCCCGTACCTCCACTTAGCATGATAATATCTATCATTTCATTTTCCATGGTTTGCTGAACCAGTGATTGTATTTTGGAAGCATCATCTGCCGTGAACTGGCTGGAAACTAAATGCACGCTGCTCCCATCCAATGCACCTTTCACAGCCTCGATGGTTCGATCGCTGGATGTCTTTCCAGCGCGTTGTTCCTTGAATCGCGTGGTGCTCACGATGATCAATGCCATGTTCACCTTCTTGGGAGATGCTCTCTTGTGCATGGAAACCGTGTCCGGAAGGGTCATTTCTTCACCTTGATGCTTGCTCGCAGGTTCCCCCCCAATCGGGTTTTTCATCTTTTTATCCACGGTTATATCCTTAATGATCGTTGATGGATATTGTCCATATTCATCCTTCTCATGCATCTTCACCATGTCCCAAATGTTCAGTAAGGTAACGGTCGTGGCTGTTAGAGCCTCCATCTCCACCCCGGTACGTTCATTCGCCTTGACAGTGCTCTTTACTGCAATGAAATCATCGTGTATCTCGATATCAACGGTAATGCTTGACAAGGAGAGAGGGTGGCATAATGGAAGGATGCTTGGAACTTGCTTTGCTGCCAAGATCCCTGCAAGTTTCGATGCCCCAATTACATCTCCTTTTTCCAACTTTCCTGAGCGTATCAAGTGAATCGTTCGAGTAGAGAGATGAATTTCTCCAGAAGCAGCCGCCATCCTTGCGGAATCTGGCTTCTCGCTCACGTCGATCATGTGCAATCTTGTCATGATAGTAATTCCTATCTTGGACGGTTCTTCATGGTTCTTGTTTTTTTCGGCATCATGGTATTATTACCTGATGGGTTAAATGTGATTGAGTGAATTGATTCATTGAAAAAGCCTAACCGAAACTGGTGTTCCTTCTTCCAAGATTTCGGTGGTCTCCGGAATCTCGATGTAGCCGTCCGCGTTGGCGAGAGTGGTGATCGTTTCCGATCCTTTCATGATTGGGATGGCAAGTCTTTTACCTTCATCCCCATCCTCGAGCATGATTGGTTTAAGCTCACGCCTGCCAAATTCCGAATAAATTCGTTTCTCAAGAATTGCAGGAATAACATGGGGGAGCCGCGAGGGTAACCGGGACCATCGTCGCAATGCCGGCTGGACGAACCTAATGAAAGTCATGATTGCAGATGTCGGGTTTCCAGGCAAGACGAACACGTGCTTCTTATCCATCTTGCCAAACACTATTGGCTTTCCCGGCTTCATGCGCACGCCATGAACGAGCAATTCCATGTCGTCTCGCGTCTCCAAAATGGTGGGAAATAGATCTCGATTACCTTTGGAAGTTCCCCCGGAACAGATAGCGATGTCCCCCATTGACAGTGCATCGTTTATCGTTCTTGTGAGACTTGCCTCGTCATCATCAATGATTCCCAAATAGGTTGATGAGCAGCCAGAATGATTGAGAAGAGTAAATATGGTGGTTGAGTTCACGTCATGGATGTATCCTGGAAGTAATTCAGCCCCCGGTGGTGCCAATTCACTGCCCGTGCTGAAGTAACATGCATTTATTTTCCGGTATACCGGGATGATCGTTTCACCCGCTGCAGCCAAGCAGCCCAATCTAGCAGGGGTTAACCATGTACCAGATTCTAGAATAAGTTCTCCCTTGGTGAGATCTGCACCTGCGGGAAGGATGTTTCCACCAGGATGGATGGGTTTTTGCACGCACACGAACTCCATCTCACGGCCATCCTGCTTCTTGAATGATTCGGTGAATTCTACCTTCACCACGGCATCCGCACCCGGGGGCACCATGGCACCCGTGGGTATATAGACGCATCTTCCATCAGAAACCTGGGTTTCCGGCCGCGCCCCCATTTCCACCGTTCCAACGACCTCCAGTGATACGGGATCATCGACGCTTGAATCGAAGGTATTGCTCGCCTTCAACGCGTAACCGTCGACTCTTGACTTGGCAAAACGTGGAACATCAATTTTGCTGTTTATCGTGCGAGAAAGAACCCGAAATGCTGCTTCATTCAGGGGTGATTCCTCAATTTCGTTGATGCGCGCGTCAATCCCACCAAGTAATGTATCGAACTCTTCAACGCGAAGTGCCGAGAGAAACCGTTTCGATGGCATGCTGGTTCACCGCAACGTACATCATGATCCACCTGCCATTCTCTTATAATATTTGATCTTATAATGCATTTTATCCGTCTTGCGAGAGAAAACCCGCCCCTTTAGCAGTAACGGGGGAATTTGATGTGCTCGATGCGAAGGATTGATGTTTCGGGGTCGAAATTGTTGGGATACAAGGAAGAAAGAGTTTTGCTACACGATGGAGCAGGAATTCTTGATGCCACTAGCTTTTGTGGCAGCTTGAAATGGGAAGCGAGATATTTGTCGGAGCCGGGTTAAAATGTAGTCGATGATAATTATCAAGTTCCCCCGATACTGTTTAGGGCGTGGTAGTTCAATAAACAAGCTTGGAAATAGATTCTTGGATCAGCGCTCTTTTCTTGAATGACAGGCTTCAGGGTTTGAACCATCTAAAGACATAATATGATATCTTAGTTAACTTGGAATCTAGTGATGAAATACTGGCAAGCACGAATCGTTTTTTCACAGATGTGGCGAGCCGTCCCGCTCGAACCATATCCATGGCCGAGATCTGGTTTTCATGTTCTAGAACCTGCACGACAAAGGATGAGTGGTCAAGACCAGGCCCCTGCTTGTACACGGTAAAATCAGCACCGAATTTCAACCCAGGACGGACGATGTATCCCTTTTCCCTGAGATCATCGTATACAAGGCTTTTTTCCTTGAACCTCTCGTGAGATTGGGTTGCAATATCTCGCAAATTTTCCCGGGTGATTTGGTTTCCCGTTCTTGCATCAATTATCTTTAGCCACCCCTTTCCCATCAGGTAACTTGCTTCTATGAAATTCACCTGCAATTCACGGTCAAATGCGAGATGCGGATCTGGCTTTCGAATTCCAATGGGTTTCCCGAAAAAGCCCCTGGCGTACAGGGATGAGCCTTGATCGTGATCAAAGATGATGATTTGTTCACCAACAAATTTCGCCACGTATGGTGGATCGAGATCACGGCGAATGCTGGAAAGTCGCTCATGCAAGTCTTCCTCGGTCATGTATTATTACCACGTTATCTAATGGTTGAGGCTAGAGGATTATAATGAGAGATTCTATATATTCAACAGCAAGGAAAAAACTATCTTGGAGATCACATGATACCATGACCCCATCATCATTTGAAATCATCGAAGCGGGAGAATCAGACGGCCGGGCATTCATGAATAGTGAGGACATGAATAACCTCGGGTTGGACGAGCTGGACGTGATCGTGTTCGTGAGTGAATATGATGACTGGGGGGCAGCACAAGTGATCGCGCGTGATGATTGCACGCCAGGATTCTTGATGGTCGATAGCATGACCCTTGACAGTGCCAACATGGCCACAGGGGATATAGTGAACGTGAAAAAAAGCGTCCCGAAAGGGGGAATCGTGGAGGTCCAAATCGGGGTTGAACCCATGGGACGGCAACCAACCGAGGATGCGGTCATGTGGGTGGCAGATCATGCCTCCGACATGACATCGCTCCTGAAAAATCGACCCATCTTCAGGAATCTCGAGATCAATTGGAGGGATGCCGATATTGGTCACCTGAAACTGAAGATCATTCAAACCACCCCGCCGATAGATGCAGGGGAGACTGCCATTATCGATCCCACCGGTCACGAGATCGTCTACGAAATCATTCCCGCAGTTGACATGAGCTTCAACGCAATCTTGTGCATCGACGTTTCGGGGTCCATGCTCAAGGAGGATCTATTGGTCCGTGATGTTGATGGTGCCATCGAGGGTTTGCGCAGGGGATTCCAAGAAACCAGGGAATTCCAACGCTTTCTTGACTTATTCAGGGAGGGAGACAAGGTGTCTCGCATCGCAAGTGCAACTCTTGCTACATTGCTTTATTTATCCTTGAAGATTGGCCGTGGTTGGGGTGAGAACGTGCAGTTGATCACCTTTGGAGATGACGTGGGGGTTTTGGAAGTCGAAAATAAGAAAGGACGCCTGTCCCCCGTGATAGAATGCACTGGCGAGATGCGAGAGTTGAATTTGAACACGGTTGCGCAATATGTCGTTGACAGGGCGAAAAATGCCACGGGATTAACCGCCATGAGCGTTGCACTTCAGGTTGCAGCAAAACAAATTCCGTTATTTCCCAAGAACGAACGGACGGGAAAGCAGAACCCAACCATGGTGGTTATCCTTAGCGATGGTAACCCAAACAAGGGAGACGAGTTAAAGAACATTCCGGTCAATCCCATACCGGTGCTCAAGCAACACTTGATGAAGAGCAACGTCGTCGTGTATACCATTGGCATTGGCGAGGCAGATGATGTCCTCATGAGTCGCTTGGCAGAATTAGGGCGGGGAGAATATTTCCGTGCTACCAGCTTTCAAGATTTGTGGAGGTTCTACGACATCCTAGCTCAAAAATTCTCCATTGCCGCGAAAGTATCACCTGATTCTTGAAAAACAGGTACCTATTTAGAGGCCGCGGTCCAAGTAATGTATCATGCGAGCCGGATTCTCCAAGGTAGTCATCACTCCACCATTGGGGCAAGTCCCCTTCGCGGGATACACGGGCAGGCAGTCATTTCCAAGGGGCGTTCTAACCGATGAAAAAGGTAATAGACACGAGCTTCACGCGCGTGCCTTGGTTTTAATGCAGGGAGATGAAATGGATCCCGAAAATGCCATTTCTCTCGTGAGCACGGATCTCTTCATGTTGCGGTATTATTGGACCCAAGAAGTTCGTGATTTTGCAAGCAAGTTAACGGGTATCCCTCCTGAGAATATTTGCATCCATGCGTCACATTCCCATCAAGGACCCGACTCGCTTGGCATCTACTACCCGGGGCACGATTTTGATGGAAACTATCTCGATGTCGAATGGCTCTCGTTTTTAAAGCGTCAAATAGCGGGGGCTATTTACGGGGCATGTAGGAACACGTTCAAGTGCAAGATCGGGTGTGGTGAGGGATTCCTGGAAGGATGGACGGTGAACAGGCGGGATATCTCCCTGTACACAAATCCCCCAAAGAATCCAAGAACCATCGATCCACAGGTACCAGTCATCCGCATTGATGATGTCAAGGGGAATGCTCGTATCATGATCACGGGATACGCGACGCACCCAACCTTCACGTCTACATTCGAGCAGTGGAACAGCGAGCACATCGGCTTCTTGGAATGTAAGGTGAAGAGCATCCTCGGGCCTCGCGTTGAACTGATGTATTTTTGCGGGCAGGCGGGAGATATCATCCCTTTCCAACCAGTGGGTGATGAAAGATTGCAATTAGTGCTAAATCCGGGCTCGCGCAAGATGAAGGACTATCAAGTCGCCGTGAATGTAGCTAGCAGCCAGCGTGGATCAACTGGTGTTGTTTTGCAAGATGTTAGCAAGCTAGCCGAAGCAATTGATTCAAGCAAGGAGGAGCTGGTTAACGTTTTGGAGATTGACACGGAATGCAATTGCAGCAGCACCAACGATAGTCTGGAGATACAGTGCCTTGATTCTCCCCGTGCAGCATTCAAGGCAATCGACAAGTTCATCAATTACAAGCGATCCATGAAAACGGTCCAGGAATTCATCAACTCTTTCACCGAGGTTATCATTCCAGTGTTCCAGGATATTAACACATCATCCGCGTTACCTGTATCGATGGAAACCGAGTCTTGGAAAGTGGTGATGGACGATCCAGATATGCTAGACGCGTACCGACCGCTAATTAACAAGGGTGAAGTGAACTTTCACGCGGATGGTTCCGGGGAAAAAAAAAGCGAGGTGCAAGCCATTCACATCGGTAAAACATATATAGCCCTCGTACCATCTGAACCGATAAATGAGATCGGTTTGAAAGTGAAAAAAATCATCAAGGATGCCGCCAGTGACTTGGAGCGTGTCTTCCTGTTTCAAA
>WJJB01000147.1 GCA_014729935.1 Candidatus Bathyarchaeota archaeon
CTTGAATACTCGTGTTCCATAGTTTTCCATGGCGACGTGAATGGACCGGGAATCGTGGGAAAATGGGTAACTATTAACTTCTTGGATTGACGTGATTGGCTTGTCCAAGGTAAGAAGGAAGTTATGCTTGCCCATCTTATGATTTAACACAAATAAAAGGCTGTGTTCGCCAGAATCATGGTGCATCTGACCTGTTTCGATGAAATTGCTCATGCATGTCACGTTTCTTTTTAGCCCTGCAACTTCAAACAGGGCTGAATAGAATAAATGCATGGATTCATCCTGGTACGCGTTTCTCACCCCCGTGTGATTTATTTCCGGGGAGGTTACCATTAGGAAAAATCCACCACCCTTGTCATTTCTAGATGGAATGAACGTGACGATAGCTTCTCCCCGGTTGGCATCAAAATACAATGCATCGGTGATCTTGATGCCAATAACGTGTGCTGCCTCGTTCTTGGTGTAAAACTTCCCAATCTTCATGAATGGTGCCAGGATGCTTGGATCGATTTCCACATCTGGATTCAATCGTAATTGGCGTCTTCGAATTTTCTTGATTCTCGGTTTTAGCTTGACATTTCCTGTTAGTTGTGACGGGATGAAATCATTGCTTGAAATGTAGACAAACCCTCCAGCATCGACAAAGTCCACCAATTTTTTGAAATTGCGCTCGGATAATTGCCTGAGATTTGGTAACAGCAATATCTTCCACTTGGAAAGATCTTGGGAAAAGGTGCTAAATGCAGGAGTCATGTTTGACATCTTTGAGAACACGAACGCGCTAAACATGGCACGATTCTGGTTCTGCAAGCAATCAACGTGTCGCTTCCTGCGACCGATTTTCTTTAAAATGCTATCATCGGTAAGATCCTCGAGCTTGTCTCTCTTGTCAGCATATGCATTATAATGCTCGGGAAAAAGGATGCAAGCATCCGAGGATGGGGTCACGTATTCACCCAAGTTATATTTTCTCGTGAATCTTGCAAACTCCCTTACTTGCCTGCCAGAAGCTTTCAACTTATAGTTCACATCAACGTTCCCGAATGTCAACTCGTACTTCTTGTGATTGTACGGTTCCCGGTGTTTCATGGTTGGGAGGAAATCGGTGAAACACCACGCTAGCACGCCACATGTGGCGCCATTGATCAAGCTTCCGTAAAGCGCTAGGCTGTAATATCCCCCCAAGAGGGCATCGCGGGTGGACCGGCGCTTGAACATGAAGAACATGTCGCTCATGCCAAATTCTTGTTCTTGAATGGGTAGTTCTGTTACCTGTGCCATCGCAACATCAAAAGCTGGCTTGTATGTGGTGTAAAAATCTAAGATTTTCAAGGTGGGAGGGTAATAGAAGATGGGATAGGTGTGCACCGAATAATAATCGTTGAAATGGTTGATACCGTGTTTTCCAAACGAATGAAACCCACTTTTCTCTGAAAGCTTGCCCATGCCGATGGTGACGGGATGGTTAGGGTCGAGTTCACGCATTTTTTCATACATTCGCTTCATGTACCTGTAACCATCCACGGGATCCTTCGGGAGCATCATGTACTGGTTTTCATTGCTAAGATCCCACGAAAGAATCGTGTTGGAATCCGTGTACTTGGGTAATATGGCTTCAAGTTGCATGAAGGCTTCCTTGTATACTTCCTCGTCGATGTAAATATCCCTGATTGCTCCCTTCGTTTTCTTCCGTGGTGGAAGGGCAATGATTTGGCTCGGGATACGATCTGTGTTTGCTTGATCCACGTGGAACCACTCGGGAAACCAGTCCTGCCCGCTCATGTGGCCAATGAAGAATGTGGGCGTGAGCTTGATTCCATGGGCTGATGCGGTGTCGTGGAAATGCTTGAAATTGGCGAGAAAACCCGTATTGATTGCCCCCCACTTCCTCGAAACGTCATCCCACATCATGCAGACGCGCAGGCAATTGATGCTAATATTTTCCATGATCTCGAATTCCCTTTGGATAGCAACAGGATCGTACTCCTTCCAAAGGTATACGGCAGCATCTCTCGGCCAGTAATTGAATCCGACAGGATAAAAGAACATCCCGTCAATGTGAAACCCGCTGTCCCTGATTTCCACAACCATTAAGATCTCGTATTAAAACGGGGGCGCTCCCTAAAAAGTTTCATTCCCATCCATTTACCTGCATTGAAATTCAATACTGCTACCGTGTAACCCTGCTGGGTTATTCTTGCCGAGGAAACATTTCTAGATTATATTGGTGAAGGGGATACTGAATTCGAACGGGGAATTCAGGTCCACTAATCTATCACATCATCCACAGTCTCCACCATTCGCTTTATTTTACAGAGTTTCCTTCCTGAATCGTGCGCGGTGCGTTCATGCTGGTGTTGATGATCAGTCCAAATCACTTGTATCTTTCCACGCTGTTCACACGCGTTCCAAGCACTGGATTTACCCGTTTCTCGTTAGAAAGTCGTATCCTTTAGTTTAGGTCATGGTAGTTCAAATTCATTCATTGCATCAATGTACCAATAGCCATGTTGGTTGGATGATGAATATGGTCGCTTTCCCATCCATCGTGAAGATCGATATCTCTTCAGCTTCATGCACATCAGGTTAATTCTGGTGACCTGATTTCTTTTTTTGAACACGCTAGACGCTTTAGTAAGCCGTTTCGGACAATTGAGGTGCTAATATTTTTATTATCCTAAGGCCAATATACTTCATCTATTGGTACTACTTGTGAAGGACAATAGACATAACTGAGTAGGAGATACAAAAAATGACAATCAAGTTTAAAGTAGACGAGAGTCGACCATGGTTCTCGGGTAAGTATTGGCCTGAAGGCGTCCCGAAGCAATTAGACATTGATTTCACGCATGCGCTTCCTGACCTGCTTGATAGAGCACTTGATAAGTGGGGTCAATATCCCTTCATGTGGTTTATCGATACATGGGTTACCTTCGAGGAGTTCGGAGACATGGTTAACCGGTTGGCAACTTATCTTGCCAGCATAGGTGTCAATAAAGGAGACGTCGTGGCAGTGCACTTGCCCAATTCAATCCAGTACATTGTTTCATATTACGCCATCACCAAGATAGGTGCCATTGTCACGGGGGTGAATCCCACCTACAAACCACTTGAAATCTTGCACCAAGTGAAGCTCACTGGTTCGAAGTACTACATTGGGCTTGATGCCTTGTATGAGCATTTCGTCAAGCCGTTTGTGGAAGATGGATCGTGGGAGTTCAAAAAAATCATCTACACCAATCTCGTGGACCAAGCAAGCGGCCTTTCCGTATTTAAAAAGTTTCTCGGGAAGCTGATCAAGAAAATCCCTAAAGCCAAGGTGAATCATCCCAACGCTGTGAAGTACATGGATACCTTGAAGACCGCTCCGAACCCGCCAAAAGTGGAGATCAATGCCGAAGAGGATGTCGCCACCCTCATCATGACTGGCGGCACGACCGGCGTCCCAAAGGCAGCAGTACTCACTCACCAGAATTGCGTGGCGAATGCAAAGCAATGTGAGATCTTGATGGTAAACCAGAAGGAAAAACCATCAGATCCCGATGTTGGCCCCAACTCGTGTCAAGTTGGGGTGTTGCCGCTGTATCACTCATTTGCCATGACCACCGTGATGAATCTCGCCGTTGCAACCGGTTCGTGGATCATGCTTTTCCCGAAACCACCAGATACCGAGGAACTCATCAAGGAAATATCGACCATCACCCTTCCTAACGGAAACGATCCAAACGGTATCTATTACTGCGGTGCTGAAATCCTATTCAAGCGCATTGCCGATTTACCCCAGGAAGTGCTTGATAAGTATGATTTGAAGGGACGATTGAAACTTTGCATGTCTGGAGCGGGACCGCTGCACGAGTACGTGCGGAAGCCCTTTGAAGAAAAGACTGGTGCTGCCATCACTGAAGGCTACGGTTTATCTGAAGCCAGCCCCGTGCTAACTGTAAACAATTTCTTCGGGGAACGCGAGCCCGGGTACATTGGAGTTCCAGTCCCTGGCACGGATGTACGCATCTTCCCATCAACTGATTTTTCGAAAGGACCTATCAACAAGCTCGGTGAAGAGGAGGGAACTGGAGAAATCTGCGCGTGGGGACCCCAGATCATGAAGGAATACTGGAATCAACCAGAACGCACGGCTGCCACATTGATGGAATGGGATGGCAGGACCTGGCTACTCACGGGAGATATAGGTTTCATGGACGAGCATGGCAGGTTTGCCATCAGGGACAGGAAGAAGCAATTAATAAAGATGGCCGGCCACAGCGTTTTCCCATCCGAAGTTGAAACCTTACTCGGGCAACATCCTGATGTCTCCGAGGTTGCTGTTGCAGGGATACCCGATGAGAAAACCGGCGAGGCCGTGAAAGCATGGGTCGCGTTGAAGCCTGGTGCTACCGCCACCGCACAAGAGATTAAATCATGGGCAGAGGAGAACATGACCAGATGGAAATGTCCCAAATACGTGGAAATCATCGATGAAGTGCCAAAGAATGTCATTGGCAAGGTCATGCGTAGGGTATTGCAAGAAAACGACCCGTTGTGGCTTGAAATCCATGGTGCAGGATCTGAAACCAAGGAAGCAAACAAGCCAAGCGAGTGAATGACTCTGCGCAGGTAAAACCACGGGTGCTACCCCATATCTTTTTCACTTTTTCTAATATGTCATGAATCCTGCTTGCTCCTTTCACCGTGCAGGTTCATCTCGCTTGTGCTGATGGAGAATCGAAACCAAGCGCGGGTACCATCGATGCTTCAATCCACGATTTTCAATATCACTCCATCCAATTCACGCTTCGGTACGTGCATCCTGCCCCCATCATCCTTCCAGTACTTGAATGAATCATCATAAACCTCCATGACAGATTCCTCATCTGGGTAGCCAATGCTTATCACATGCTTCACGTCATGAGTTTTTGGCACGTTCAATAAGGTGCGTATCTTTTTCCTGTCGATGGCACCCATCCAACAAGCTCCCAAGCCAACGCTCGTGGCACCCAACAGGATATTCTCGACTGCTGCACCGACATCATGATCCCCGCCCTTTTTAATCTCTGTGTTTAGCAGCACGATGATGTATGCCATTGGCCTGCGACCTTCTTCTGGTGTTCTCATGTCAGGAGGAAGGCTTGCAGCCCACCTGAGAAGTGGAAATAGTTTTTCTCTCATATCCTCCCTGTTTACGATGATGTATTCCACGGCTTGGCTGTTCCCCCCTGCTGGTGCGATCCTGCCAAGATCCACGAGGTCCTTCAAGATATTGGTCGAGACGGGTTCAGGTGTGAACCGCCGAATTGTCCTGCGCTTGAATGCGAGCTTCTTGAATGTTGAAAATTCCATGTCAATCATCCCTTTGCGTGATTTGTCGTATCCACCTGCGATGATCACGATATGCTCTTTTTGATGCTATAACATGTTGAGCCCATACTTCATGGTGTCAATTCTCGTGACCAGGGTGTAGTGCGTGTATATTGACGCTGGGATATTTAACTTTCGTGGCGAGGAGTCCCCCACATTCACGTTCACGTTATAGTTGAATTGGACAATGCAAAAGTCTGTAACAAGTGCATGAAGGATGGGAAACGCAAGAATTCCAACATTTATGCCATTTGTAATCAAGGGAAGGATGCGACAAGCTAAATCTTGATAGACATTTATCTTTTGAAAGGTCAAGGGTGAATTTCACGTGAACATCATCCATGTTCGTGGCATGGAGTTTTGGTTGATCCAGGAGGGATCTAGCAGTGATGCTATTGACCGCGATAAGAACTTCGCCGGCAACTTGATGCTTCCTTTCCCATCACGGCATCCCCCGTGACCAAAGGAACGATTTAAAATATGGTTTCATCGACACGTAGTCCTTCACGATGCAAATATTGGAGTCAAATGTTCTTTCACATCACTTTCTAGGGGAATAGCATCATTTTTATGCTCTGATTGGTTAAAGAATATAACCAAATTGGGACCATATTTAAAAGATAGTGATTCGAAACCATGGAAGATATGCTTAAGAATGGTGATAACTTTTTCCTGGGACCCTCTCGTGGATTGAAGAATCTGCAAGCCATGATCATGCTCTGGGTGATTTCCGAAACATCTCCCAATGGTATCACCGGGTACCAGTTGCAAAACAATTATGGTATCCCGCAAACCACGGTATACCGGATGTTGAGCAATCTCAAGGATGAAGGTTATGCTTCCATTGATGAGGAAATTGTCAATGGCCGGAAGCAAAAACGCTACAAGATCACTTCAGAAGGGATGAACCGCCTTGAAGAATTGAAAAAAGTTGCATCTGGGAAAATCGCTCTCCTCTTCAACGTGTTAACCCCGGATGAAAGGGCCAAGGAACCTCCGTTTTTGGGTTTCAGCGCCCGGTACAGGATAGTAAAACACCAGCTAGAACTAGCAGATACTAAAGAAAAGGTCATGGAAATATTGAAGCACGTGATCGATTTCATGGAAAACCAAGCAAGGATGTTGCGACACATGACAAGCGTGGTCGAAAAAGACCAAGAAATGGTGGAACAGCTCATGAAAACCATAGAGGATTCAGAGATTTATTCCAAGGAGTTCGTGATTCAAAAGATCGGCCAATTCCTAGCAAACCGTATCAGGCGCTTTTTCGGTGAAGGTCGGAAAGCAAATGACAAGAATGAAAAGGAAGGTAAGCAAAATGAGCGAGAATGAAACGAAATCAAGTCGTAGGTCCGCAAGAGCCGAAAGACACCATGCATTTTTAGGAAAGTATAACATCAATCCACGAGTTGCCATGCTTACCTTGTCCCTTTCCGTGTTCGTGGATATGCTTGGGTATACCATGGTCCTGCCATTGTTGCCCCAGATAGCTAAGAGTTTTGGCGCACAAGATATCATCCTTGGGATCATCATTGCATCAAATTCGTTTGCAAGCCTCATCTTTGGACCGATATGGGGGAAGATCAGCGATAACAAGGGAAGGCGACCGATATTACTCATTTCTCAAGTTGGGACGATGGGCGCATTCATCATGCTTGGATTATCGCAAAATCTCATCATGATCTTCTGTGCACGATTACTTGATGGCGTGTTTGGCGGGCAAATGCCAATCATCAGGGCATACATCACAGATATAACAACACCTGAAACTCGTTCTTCAGAAATTGCAAAGATTCAAGGCGCTAGTGCCTTTTGCTTGATAATCGGCCCCGTCGTTGGAGGGGTACTTGGCGCCATTGATTGGAGGATTCCATCATTC
>WJJB01000148.1 GCA_014729935.1 Candidatus Bathyarchaeota archaeon
AACGAAAGCTCAATGAGAAGAGAAATCAGGTCCCTCCCAAGAAAGCCGTGAAACCCCGCATTCTTTCGAAGACGAAATCATTGCTCCGGGATATTTCTGGCGAGGAACGGGAAAACCTCAGGAATGCTTCCAAGCATGCAATGTATCTTTCAACGGATGCACGGCATGTGGCATCGGTCCCGGATGGAACCGTGCAGCTTACCGTGACGTCCCCCCCCTTCCTCGATGTTGTGCAATACGCGCGGGATAACTGGCTTCGATGCTGGTTCAATGATCTGGATGTTGATGCTATCGGTTCACGGATCACCATGGCAAGAACCGTGGATGAATGGTCCGAAGTCATGGAAGCGGTCTTTGAAGAATTGCACCGGGTCACTGCACCTGGCGGGTGGGTGGCATTCGAGGTGGGCGAGGTTCGAAAGGGAAAGGTGAAACTCGAAGAACACGTCATCCCGATCGGTGTTAACAAGGGCTTCACCGTGAGGGGAGTTTTGATAAATGAACAAGAGTTTACCAAGACTTCAAACATTTGGGGTGTTGATAATAACGCACGGGGCACCAACACCAATCGTATCATCCTCCTGCGAAGGAACCCGTGATACCGACTTCAGCGTTATAGCAATTCAACCAAGCGGATGACAAGCTCGTCGATGGTTTCACAAAATAGCATTAGATCCGCGCAGCTGGATGCACCCACTATTTCCTTCAACCCGTGCATGGTCACCTCGCGCTTGGAAAGGGGGATGGAAATTGGCTTCCAGAATGCTCCAAGGAACAAGATCGGTTTCGGCTCGCATAATCCCTTGTTAACATGCTCCAAAACTGCAGCAAGTTCCACGAATGTCCCCGTGCCGCCTGGTAAAACGATAAAAGCATTCGAAATCTCTATCATTTTGGTTATGCGATCGAACAGCGATGATGCAACGATCTCCTCATCAACATGATCATTTACCTGCAGCTTCTTGACCCCCTTGAACACGTAGCAGGTTACACCGATGGTTTTTCCTCCTGCTTCCTTTGCGCCCTTGGAGACTTGTTCCATGGTTCCACCGAATCCTCCAGTGACCACGGTTATGCCCTTCCGTGCAAGCTGCTTGCCAAGTTCCACCACGTCCACGTCATGCTTGTCCAAGGACAGGTAACTACCAAAGATGCATGCCTTCTTACTCGTCTCCATATGTGGAAAATGATGCTTCAATGGAGAAAAAGGTAATGATGCACCACGGAGTCTGGTTCCTCGCCCTCCTCCCCTGCGCGAATAAACTTAAAAAACTGTCAATTTCTGTTATGAAAGGGAAAAAAAATGCGCTGCAATCCAAAAATCATGTTGCTTTTCGGGATGACCACCTTAATGCCCATAGCAATGTTATGGGTTGGTTTTGCCATGCTCTCACCGGCCACTGCCCAGCCTGCTGGAAAGACGAACGTGCTTTACTTGGGAAACTCTGGCGGAAAGATCTTGGACGCATTGGAATTGGACTCGAGCTCGATAAATGTTACGAGCAGGAATGCTACGTCGTTCGATTTAAGTGACTTGGACGAGTTTGACGTGCTATTCATCAATGATTTCAATCTATCCTCGAGTGACATGGTAACCGTGTCAACCTGGGGACAACAGGCAGGGAATGGAATCGTAGTGGTAATGGGTGAAGAGCTGGGTGATGGCAATATCATCCTTTCAAGCCTTAACATATCCAGTTCAACCATTTTCTCGCGGAATGACGAAAATGTTGATGCATTGGTCGTGAGCAAGGTGTCGGGAGAAAACAAATCTCATCCCATCCTGTCAGGCGGAATCGTGTTGAATACGGCACCGGGGGTGGCAAATTACTCGTTACTCGATAATCTCGAAGGTGATGTGATTCCTTTCATGTCCATTCTCTTGAGTAACGAAACGTTTGCCCAGGAAACGAACTACCCGTGGCTTTTGGGAAAGAAACTGGGCATCAATAGCATTCCAAACGTGTTCGTGTTCTCGCCTTGGCTTCAAGAAGAACACGCGCTGGTTGAAACGAACGAGCAAATCATGGTCTGGCCATATTTCAATTACCTCGTGTTTACCACGGTCCAGTCATCTGTTGGCAAGGTGATGCCCTCGTACGCTTCCTGGGCATATTCCCCCGTCCCCCACGCCAAGGATCAAGTGCTCCTTGGCATGTTCGTGCTCGCGTGTGCAATACTCTCCATCGTGTTATTTACCAGGGCTAGAAAGCGCAAGAAGGTACAAAGGGAGGAGTTCGCCATCACGAAATTAAAGAAGGGAGAAATAAGCCAAGAAGAAATCCTGATTGATTCCGAAAACGATTGGGAGCGTGTCGGTTTCCATCGCCAGCTTTCAGGTTTCTTGAAATTATTTTTTCTCATGATTATCTTATTGCTTCCCCAGCTGGTGGTCACCATCCTGATCATGCCACGGTTCCTGAATCCCTACCCGCAAGCGGCTGGCTGGTATTCTTATACATTGCGATTCTTCGAGGCAATATGGCTCATGTTCGACATTGGTTTCAACTATGCTCTAGCGAAATATTTCAGCGAGCATCGCATCGAGCGACCGGAAAAAGCATATCATTACGTCCAGATCTTCGTTTGGTGGGAGATACTAAGTGGCGTGGTGCAGATATCGCTGTTTGCATTTCTCGGATCGATCATCTTTCCATATACCGAGTTTTCGTATCTTAGCTGGATGTTCATCGCACATTCATTAATTCAATTCCCCGGATTTTTCCTGGTGTTTCAATACACGTTCCAAGGCATGCAACGCTCAGATTTCGAGACCATCAGTTACGCGCTCCAAGCCTTCGTCCTAAGGCTTGTTTGCCAAGTTGGCACCGTCCCGCTATTCAGATTCTTTTATGCCTCCATGCCACAATTTGGGCCTGCCTTCGGTGCAGGGATCGGATTGCTGATAGGACAGTTATTGGGGGACTTGGTTCTGCTCATGATAACACTTCGCTTGTACAAGAGCCTGAACTTGCCAATTGCTCCCATCTTTGCCGCTGATTTTACAGTGGAGGAATTCAGGGAATCCTTCAAGTTTGGAATCAAGATGGCATTGGGGAACGTGTGGGTTCCTGCCGTCTGGCTCCTCCAAGTATACTTGATAGGCGTGTATTTGCCAAATAGTTCTGCCGAGCAAGGGTTCTTCGAATTCGCGTTTACCATCTCAACGATTCCACAAGCCACCGCCCTCCTCATGTCTTCAATGCTGGGAGGGCTCACGGAAGCAAACAAGTATGGGAAGAAAAATCTGGTCAATTACATATCGACCCAAGGCTACAAGTGGGGAACCATTTGGACCACCTTCCTATGTCTTGGTTTGATGGCAATTGGCCAAGAGCTGATCGTCGGCGCAGCGGGTCCCGTCTGGGAAAGGGCAGCCGAGCTGTTACCTTGGCTCCTCATCTACAGGGTACTCGGCCCGATATCCTGGCAAGCAGATTGGGAATTTGCAGCGGCGGATAAACCCCTGTATGCGGGTATTGCATGGATCGTGGAACAGGGCATCAGGGCGATCTTGTTACTCACCTTGATCCCTGCATTGCGGCTCATGGAAGCAGCCATCATCACTTACATCATTTCCCTTGCCATCAAGAATGTGCTCGTTCTCGTGTTGATCCGGAAAAAGATCCACAAGTGGGATTGGAATTTATGGCAGTCATTCATCGCCCCGATTCTCTCTGCAATTATTTGTGCATTGATATTGAAAGCGATTGCAATTTTCTTGAAAACTGGGGTGGGTATGGTTGATGCCGTGTTGTTATTTGTCATCACTCTCTTCCTCTTCGGCCACATTCATGGATTCTTCATTGGATTGCTTGGAGGGTATGATGATAACACATTGGGGGAACTAGACTTGGCGACAAAGATGGTAACCGGGGTACGTGGGTTCACGAGATTATACTATCTCATGACCCGTGCGGGAGCCAAGATTTCACCCCTGCACAACAGGTTCAAGAATGACGTATTCCAGCTAGCCATGCAGGAAGCTAGGGAACTTACCGCAATCAAGCGAAGGATCGTTTGATTTTTCTCTTCTTTTTTCTTTGGCATGAAAGTTCGTTGCACCTGATAATTGGAGAGCACCTGCATCCCCGTTGCGAGAGGAGAGAAAAGAAAAGATAGAAAGGATAGTTTGCGATATTAGCATGCTCACCCCACTTATTGTGGGACGTGGCACCCGGGATAGGAAACGCCGGCAACCCATAGGGAGATGCCAGACGTGACCGCGAGTAACACGGTGAGCAAGCCGAGTATCTTGTCGGTCTTGTTCATGGTGATTACACCTGCTTGGTGCGATAATATAATCAGATCTCGATATTTAAAAGACGATATTTATTTGCGGGTGATCTTGGATGATGCTCCCAAGTTCCTTGACATGCATAGATCCAGGTATAGGGGTTCTTCATCAAAGAGACGTTCCACGAAAATCCGGGAACGTGTAATGGGATTGAAAAAATCGGGATTCATTCGTCTGTTGTGGATTACCTACCCATCATCAAGCTCCTGTTCGACTCGTTCGATTATCCGATCCACCACGCCTTCAACAGGAAGGTTCGTGGTGTCGATGACGAGATCATGTAGCTCGCGCACCCATTGCCGGTCTCCAAGATCGATCCCGTAGATCGCTTGGTATCTTTCCCGCTCGTTCTTCTCCCTTTGAAGAGTATCTGCTTTTACTTGTTCGAAATGAACATTATTCTCGTTTTCCTCTTCCCGTATACGCTTCAAGATACGCCGGAATCTCGTTGTATCACCACACTGGAGTAAAACCTTTAAATCGACATTATCATCTAAGATATACCAGCAGACTTGGCAATCAATGACGAGATCTTTCCCTTCCTTGGCCATGTTTTCAATCTTTGCATCGAGTGCCTTATCCACTTCAGGATGATCTTTAGCATACTCGTTGAACTTTTTCAATGCTTTACCTTGCTCCTTAGCCATATCCCTGTAAAGTTCACCTGAGGATACATGTTTTAGATTCAACTCTTTACCAACTTTCCTTCCTACCGTGGATTTTCCCGTTCCGTGCAATCCCGAGATGGTTATTATCATGTGCTCCTTCTCTCCTTTTTCTTCAGGCTGTAAGAGGAAACTATATTTAACCTTGATTTCCCCGTGTGGTAATGTCTAGTAAACGAATAGCGTGGTTTAAAGAGATTTCCAAGAATGATATTAGGTTAGTAGGTGGGAAGGCTGCAAATCTTGGTGAGATGCACGAAAAATTCCCGATACCCGATGGATTCGTACTTACGGCTAATATCTATTTTGAGATCATCGAGCAAGAAAACCTAAAAAACGAAATCAAGGAATTACTTGAAGATTTAGACGTGGAAGATACAGGAACCTTGCAATCCACTTCAGGCAAGATCAAGCAACTTTTCATGAATTTATCCATCGGAAATGAAATGAGGGAAGGATTAATGGATGCATTTGACGAGCTCTCGGGAGGCAATGATGATTTCATAACTTCCATCCGAAGCTCTGCAACTGCGGAAGATCTTCCCGAGGCAAGTTTTGCAGGGCAGCTGGAAACTTACCTTGCCGTTCCAAGAGAACGGTACGTGGAAACCGTGAAGAAATGCTGGGCAAGCCTGTTCACACCGAGGGCAATATATTATCGGGAAAAGAATGGTTTCAATCACCTGGATATTGCCTTGGCGGTTATCGTGCAGGAATACATGCCCTCTGACGTGGCAGGAGTCATGTTCACAGCAGATCCCGCCACTGGTGAAGACGTGATAGTCATCGAAGCTGCCTTTGGTATCGGGGAAACCGTGGTATCAGGCACCGTGACCCCTGATACCTACCGGGTGGATCCGGGGACGTGGGCTATTACAAGCAAGAAAGTTGCAACCCAAGCCATGAAGGTGGTTCGCGAGGGTGCTTCCACTCGAGAAGTAGATGTTGACGAGGAGGATGGTCGCGAGCAAAAGTTGCCTGATAATGTTATAAAGGAATTGGCAAGAATTGGCAAGAATATTGAGAAACATTATGGTGAAACCCAAGATATCGAGTGGGTTTTTGCAGATGGCTTGGGAATTGTGCAATCACGGCCAATCACCACTGGCCAGGAATCTTCTGGTGGAGATGTCGATGAAAATGGAGGTAACCCGCCGAATGCAAGCAAATACGGGAAAAGGAAGATTCTATCAGGGTTAGCTGCCAGTCCAGGGGTGGGGTTTGGTTCAACCCGGATCGTGACTGATGCTTCCGGCTTGGATGCATTCAAGAAGAAAGAGGTCCTAGTCACGGGAATGACCACGCCCGATATGGTTCCAGGCATGAAAAGAGCATCAGCCATTATAACAGATGAAGGCGGTACGACCAGTCATGCTGCCATCGTTTCCCGGGAGCTTGGTATCCCGTGCGTGGTAGGAACAGGAAAGGCAACCACGCTAATCAATGAAGGGCAAGAGGTGACAGTGGATGGAAATCAAGGCTTCGTATACGAGGGAAGGATAGAGAACTTGCTTGAAAGCGAAGCCGAGAGAATAGACTCGGAGAAAGTTGCCCGTTCGACGATAATAACTGGGACCAAACTCTTCGTGAATTTATCTTCTCCAGGAACTGCTGAATCGGTGGCAGCACGGAATGTGGATGGTGTCGGATTGCTTAGAGCTGAATTCATCGCCGCGGATATTGGCAAGCATCCCAAGTCAATGATTGCGCATGGACGGGGGAAAGAATGGCAAGAGCAATTAGCATCAGGTATCAAGGTTGTTGCAAAAGCATTTTACCCAAGGGATGTCGTGTATCGCACCCTGGATTTCAAGACGAATGAATATAAGGAGTTGGAAGGTGGCTCGGACGAACCAGATGAAGCCAATCCCATGCTCGGGTACCGGGGTTGTTATCGCAACATCACCAGCAAGGAAGTATTCTACCTAGAGCTGGGAGCGGTTAAACAAGTGAGAGAAGAATACGGATTAACAAACCTGCACGTGATGATACCTTATGTGAGAAGAGTCGATAACCTTGCGCGGGCAATTGAAATGTGCAAAGCACAAGGGCTCGAACGTGGTAAAAACTTCAAGATATGGGTGATGGTGGAGGTGCCCTCCACGGTGTTTCTCATTAACCGATTCATAAAATTGGTAGATGGTATAAGCATTGGCTCGAATGATCTAACGCAACTCATACTTGGGGTGGACAGGGATAATGAAAATCTTAGTAATCTATTCGATGAGCGGGATCCTGCAGTCCTGAGGGCAATGGGGATGGTGATTGAAGCATGCAAGAATGAAGGGATAACGGCATCGATTTGCGGGCAGGCACCATCCATGCATGATGACATTGTTGATTTTCTTGTAAGGAAAGGTATCACCAGCATTAGCGTGAATCCCGATGCCATCGAGCGGACGAGGCGCTTGATTGCAAAGGTGGAACGGAAGATTCTTTTAGATGCTGCCAGGCGATGATGGATCTAGGAACGCAATAACATGATCCTGCGCCCTTCAAGCCTTTTTCCCAATAGTACTTTAAGGAATGGCATGCATTAACTTGGTAAGGGTCTCTATCCAAGCGGGAATGTAACTGTGGCTCGTAGAAATCCCAAACCGATGGTCACGATGAATAAAATGATGCTGGCATATCCTAGGGTCCCATGGTTAAACTTTATCCGTGTCTTGGGTTTTTTCTTGGACTTGCTAATGCCAGAATATAGCATCATCGCGAGCAAGATCGTTGCAGTCAATCCTGCAAAACCGTGGAGGGAGAAAACAAGCGCCCCCCTTCTCAAGTAAGTAACGATGACCCAGTACACGAAAGAGGCCATCCCACTAAGGATGTAAGCAATGGAAGACACTTTGTGGAATTTCCTGTTAATAAAGGGGGGAAGATCCTTCATGGCATCCGTGTTCCTGTCGAACGTCATACCCGATACCAGTGAAAGAACCCCAGCGATGAAGGCAATAGAATATAATATCGCGTGAATTGACCAGTCATTATATGCCGCCAGGTGCGCATCATCTGCCCATCCCCTAGATTCCCAGAATCCCTTGTAATCATAATCCACGACTTCCATTCTATCCACCCACTTGATCCACTTGTATCCCCAGTGTTTGGGGGCAACCACGCGTAGCGGGAATCCATGTTGCCTTGGAAGGGGAACACCATTCATCTCGTAGGCAAGCAATATGTTATCTTCTTGGATCTCCTCGATGGTAAGGGACGTGGAAAAATCATCAACGGCTCGGAATACCACTTCCATCGAGTCATTGTCTAACCCTGCCATGTCGATGATGTCGCTCGCCCATACACCCTTCCACATGGCGGTTCCCGAGGGACCTTCCACGCATTTGAGCGTTGCCTTGATCTCGACATTAGGTAGCGCCTTGATATCATCAAGTGAAAATTGTAATTCTGTTGAAACCGTTCCATTCACGCTCAACTCCCACGTTGAGCCATTAATCTCGGGGCTTTCCCCCTTGGAGATCACGAAAAAATCTTCATTAGGCGTGATCTTGGTCCTTTTAATTCCGATCGTGATGGTAGCGAATATTGGTAGGCATGCGAGCAATATTATACCAAATAACTTCCACGAACCGCGAGAAGACACACGATGAAGGAACAGGTGCCGTTCAAAAACTTTCACCTTTCAAGAAAAAACAATCGCGAGGTGAACCAAAGTTATATTATCTCGCTGTCAATTCATCTTTAGAGGATTCCACCCCTATTGAAAAGTGGCGAACCATGACCGTTTACGAAATGGGTATCATTTATTCGGGAGTACCATTGGTCTACAAGTCGTATGACGAGGGAAAGAGATTCGACCCTGTACTCCGCAGCGGGTTCATTACCGCCTTGAACACGTTTGCTAGCGAAGCATTTTCAGATGAAATCGAAGCATTTTCCATGAAAAAATACAACGTGGTCCTGTTAAGTCACCAAGTATCTCAGGGTGAACCTGGAAAGATTCTCATTATCTATGCCATCGGTGACAAGAAATTAAACAAGAAGGTCGTCACGAAGGCATTAAAATCCGTGCTTAATGCATTCCTTACCAAGTATGTTGGCTTTGAATTAACATCGATAGATAACCGAGATTTTGAGGAATTCGAGACAGAATTCGACAAGCTAATGGGGGACATCACGAAGGACCCAAGGGATAGACTTCGATCCGTGTTTTGAATTAGCCACGAGGTGAATATAATGTTACAAGTTAGGGAAATAACTATTTTCGTCATCTTTCCAATCGTAGCCGTGCTTTTCATCATCCTGGGAGCATTGATCCTCAGGCGTGACAAGCGGTATCTGGCAAACCAAGCGTACACCATCTTCTTCTGGAGTGTCGGGATAGGATTATTGTTTAATGTCATTTACGTGATCTTTCCCGAGGAAAACTTGATCATTGCTTTTAATCTCACCACGACGGAACTTGTAAATGCCGGATTTGCAAGCCTTCTCCTGGCTACGCTGGTGATATACAAGGGAGAGAAAATCGTGCAGGAATCCATTCAAATAAAAATCATCATGCTAGGTATTGCAATTGCATGTGTTATCCTTGGCTTGATCCCGGGGGGGATATACGTCATCATGAATGATGCCTTATGGTCCGTTGCTTTCGGGACCATGGAATTAATTCTCACGCAAGGGATACTCCTTGCCTGCGTGGTTATATCGCTAACCATCATCAAGGATCTCGGTCCGGAGATGAAACGCAAGTTCTTGCTTTATATCATTGGCATCGTGTTCTTGAATATCACGTTCTTTGGAACAGCCATCGATAATATGAATTTCTTCCCCGAAATCCACGATGTATTCTCATACTTGAATATCTTGGTCATCATTGGCACGATCTTGATTTATTTTGGTATTGTGAGAAGAACCGAAAGTCATTAATAAAAGCAGAATGGATAGTGCCTTGATCACAATTCGTTTTTTCTTTCTTGCTCCATCATGCGCGTTTTCAACGTTTCAATTAATTTCGTGTCTTGGTCTAAGCCTTCGATATTGTCGATCTCTCTCACCGAGGTGATTCCTATTCGTGGTAAAATACCACTTAGTGTCTCCCATGAATCACGATTGTACAGATCATAAGCCAATAGGCTCACGATTAATCCCTTGTAAGACGTTATATCAAAGCTCGCCCGTCCAATAAACTCGGAAGCAGCCCCTAGGTTTCCTATCACCAAGAACCTGAGAATAACTGCCTGCAATGTAGATTTATCAAGATGGATGTTTTCTCCAATTAAACCAATTCCTATTTCATATTCGGGTATGCCGAATGTCAACAGGGCCCCTTCTATTCTATTCCTGATCAGATCATGAAATCCCTCGGGAATGGTTCCGTTGATAGTGAATATGTAACTCGCTTCACTGATACGGAAAAGATCCAATAAATCTATCGCAGAATCCAGTAAATCTTCTTGAATATCTTCCAAAGATACCACATCCATCCCCATCATTTCTTTTAGTGTATTATAGTAAAATAATGACCAAAGATAATACCGAGCCATTGATTTCCATTCATCATCCGAAACGGGATGATCTAGCTTGCAATTGTCAATCAGGCTCTTGAGACGATAGTAATCCTTTTCCACCAAGTGCAATCTCGTGATCTCACATGGATCAATGAAATCGTGGAGTTTGAAGCTTGCTTCCTTCAAGATACGAAACATACCTTCTTGATTGCTTGTGAAAAGCAATGATTTAATTAATAAGTTGATTTTCTTAGAGTATTCACTTAGATCCATCTTCCACTTGGTTGCAAAAGATAACACATCATGGAAATTAAGCATATTAAAACGGGAATGAATTAAATTCCTATTAAGTGGAGAAAAGTCATTATTTTCGTTTCCAATGTACTTATGAAGGATATCCAACCTTTGATATTGCATTGCATTAATCACGTGGATTTCCCGTTTCTTCACTTTACCTTGGATCTCTGCTTTTTCAACTCCTGCTTGCTCGAACAAGGAAATTGCAGCCTTGATATTGTTTTCCTTGAGAAATATTTCAGCAGAATATAAAAGATCTTCCTTGAAGTCCGAGAGTGTTAATCCTATTAATGATAATCCCTTTTGAGCGAGATGGAGATACCCCTTGATAATCGTCATTCGAATGGAACGAGTTATCCCTTCCTTGAAAGGTTTCATTGCGGTTTTTGTTATATCAAGGCATAATAACATCCTACTAATATACCCGCTTGCTAAAAAGGACCTAGCTTGTTGCAACCAAGGGGAAAGAGAATGCTCGATGGAAATATCTGCTAATTGTGACAAAAAATAAGCGGCATGAAGATCTCCGTTGATCAAGGACTCGTGGTATCCCCAAATCATCTCCCTTCGGTAATTCATGATTTCCTCTCCCACGAATGCGAATCCAATTAATGCCTCACTCGTATTTCCCCGTAATAAGTGTTTCTTTGCCGAGTGGATGATATCATCCTTGAAATCAGCCACATTCATGCCTATCTTGTTGAATGCAATGACTCCTTCCACGATGTTTCCTTGTCGAATCATCCGCTTGCCAAATGCAATGAAATGCTCCTTGAAGGTTACGGCATCTTCATCCAGCATTTTCAAGATGAACAAAGCTGATTGGATATCATGGGATGTTGTGTAATTTTGCTCGTGTAAGATATCAATTAAAACTTGTATTAAGGGATTCCTACGTTCTATAGGTTTGATTCCCGCTAATTCAAATGCAGTGAACGCATGTTGGAGATTTCCTTTTTCGATGGCTTGAATGGCGCATCGTTCGATCTCTTTTTGTGGTATATCACGTATATCCAACCCAGCCAAGTAAAATGAACGATATGCATATCCAATATCGCCAGAATTGATAGCGATGAACCCGCATGTCATCAAATCATCTGGATAATCGCGAACATCCACATCAACGCAAAGGAAAAGCTGCGCGGCAATATTGAGGAAGCCCTTACATAACATATTCCTTCCTGCCTTCACGAAAGAATCCCTATAATCGTGAATGGTTCCACCAGAAATATTGATCATGTGCAACGCGTCATTGATATCTCCATATGAAAGTGCCCCATCAATTGCATCACGGATGAATGAAATCCTATCATGGTTGATTTGATCAAGCATTGAGAGCAACGATATTCCATAATGAAACTCCCCTTGGTTGAGGTGCTTTCTTGCGCATTCCATCAAGTATTCCTCGTGATCCTCCACGTTTTGTCTTGCCAGACCAAGCATGATTAAGCCATTCGAAATTTTTCCATTCTTTAATGCCTGCTTTCCACCGTCTATTAATAAGTCGTGATATTTACAAGGATCAATATCGAATAATTCCAGTGCAAAGATCCCATCCACTAAATCTCCCTTTTTCAAGAGATTCACCCCCACTTCAAGAATCTCCTGTTTCTTGCTTTCAATAGGTGTTCTCGTTATATTATAGCATCTCAATGCTTCCCACAGCTTAAAGCGTGCAAGGGCCATATTCCCACATTGTACTAGTTCATCATGCAAAAGGGTGACTTCAACACCAGCATCAAGAAGCAGATCGATGCCAGCATCAAAGAATCCCTCATTCAACAGCATGCGACCTGCCGTTTCCAAAAGCTCTACTTGGTCTTCAATATCTTCAAATATACGCTGCTCGTGCATTGATATTATCACGGCGGGATGTCCTGCCAAGACCCTCCTCCGTATCTCAGCAATGTATGCATTCTCCGCAGCAGGGTCTCCAGCTTTTACCAGTGCTTTCAAGAGGGGAAATGCAAGTCTCGCCTCCAGTAGGTTTGTGTCGTATCCATTCTCATACCATGCTTGCAGGTTGCTATGATGTGCCCAGAATTCCAATTCCGGGTCGATATCCACCCGTACTAGTTCAGTGTTCCTGAAATGCTCAGCAAGCTCGTCGATGGAAGCGTACTCATCAATAGAAGATCTTGCTTTCTCCAGCGGGATGTTAAGAATCAATTGCTTGCAAATCCTGAAACGTTTACTCTTGATATAGATGACCGTGGTTCTGCCTTCAAGTTTCAAGGAAAGAAACTCGTTTATCCTGCGCTCCACCATTGATGCACATCCAATCACAATGAGATAAGAAAAAGAACAGCTCATGCGATATGTATTTTTACCCGTTTTCCGCCAGAAAGCCACGTCCTTTAGTTTAGCAGTATCGGGGGAACTTGATAATTATCATCGACTACATTTTAACCCGGCTCCGACTAATATCTCGCTTCCCATTTCAAGCTGCCACAAAAG
>WJJB01000149.1 GCA_014729935.1 Candidatus Bathyarchaeota archaeon
CCATGGATCGCTGGTATACATGAGTGATGTACTGGCGAAGCGCGTTATAAACCTCGATTTCTTCTGGATTTGGTTCTATGAGCACGATTTTTATCTTCCGTTTGGGAAGTTTCCCGTGGAAGGCATGTTTCTTTTTATTTCTAATGAGAATATTCGACAGCAGGTGTTTTTCGGTTATCTTCCCAACAAGTTTCTGGCGAAGCCATCCCTCCCTCCTATACAATCCATTCTTGATGTTATTTTCATTGATTTCCCAGCTTTCTTGATCGAACAGCTCGATGATTGAATTTATCATGAATTCCTTCTCGAACACGTTGAGCTTTGGAAATTTCTCGAAATTCCTTAAAAGGAAATTATAATGCGAGATTTTCTCCTTGAATTCCATGAAATCTGAATATTTTGGGAACATTGCTGGATCGAGCAGCTTGATCAATGAGAAAAGCTCGAACGGGTTTAGTTGCATCGGTGTCGCCGTTAGTAGTAGGACGACACCCGCCTTGCTAGCGACTGCCTCTCCTAGCTCGTAATTCTTGGTCTTGCGATGAGAGCCGGAACTATTATGATATCTTCTCAGGTGATGCGCTTCATCGAAAATGGCAATATCGAAATTTACTTCCTTGATTAGCTTCCTGTGTTCGTCCCGTCTTGCTAGCTGGAGGGAAGTCAGTATCATTCTCTTTGTTTTCCACGGATTGAGATTTGCATTATCTCGCTTCAATTTCCTAATTAATGATCCATCAAACACGGTGAAATCCAAGTTGAATTTGGATTCGAGCTCGAACTTCCACTGTAGTACGAGGCTTGCTGGCACGATGATGATAGCCCGGTTCACAATCTTTCTAAGGGATAGTTCTTTCAAGACGGCACATGCTTCAATGGTTTTTCCAAGCCCCACTTCATCACAAAGCAAGAAGCGGGATGGATAATTTCCGAGAACTTGGTTTATAACCGAGATTTGGTAGGGGAAGGCTTCTATTCTTCCATGGCAGATAGCTTGAAACCTGGAATCCGTGGGAAGTATATAATCAAGGAAATATCCCGTAATGAAGAGGCCATGAATCTGGGAAGGAATGATGAGACCTGGATTGAGATCCTTAACTTGCCTAACGCCAGGCATGATTTTCTTGATGACTGTTTCCTTGAGATTCTTCTTAACCCGGGGATTCATGAATTCTATCTCGTAATGAAAGTATCCATCGGCATCTGACTTCGGGGAATCCAGTATCCTCCCGATACCGTAAGTTGTTTTCACGAGCATTCCAGCTGGTATTTCAGCATGAATCAATTCATGGTTGTAGAATACCTTCACCGGGGAACCTTGGAACACCACCTTGTAATATGATCCAACCTCCTCCTTCACTATCCTGAAAATTTCCCCGAGACCCAATTTCTGGTTGTTTCTAATGAAAACTTTCATGCTTTGTTTGAAATTCATGGAATACTCACCTATCTTTGTAGATTCAATCTAAAATCTTTGGCAATGACCCGAGTTACTTTAAATCAAGTGCTGCTGGGGTGTCCACATCTATCCACTTGAAGTGCTCTCCCAAGCGGGATACACGGCACAAGTTTAAATTAGTCTTGAACTCGTGGCTGGTGTTAATATTATCCTTAATCCAAGCTCGTAGGAACTCACTGAAAAGGGAAAATCCTTTTGTGGTATATCGTGATGCTTCAAGTAAGATATTCAAGTGAATTGCCATTATTGGGACGATAGGGCATTGCAATAAGGTTTTTTCGAATAGCTCATGAAATTTACTTGGAATTAAAGATTTCAATGTAGTATAGTTATCAATGTTCGATTTGGTTTCTTCATCCTTTCTATCATCGACCAAAACATGCATCTTACTTCGAGAGGACATCATGCCCCTCCCTGCAGGTCCAGCAAGGTGCCAAATGGCTTTCCTATCGATGATCAAATCCGACGGTGCGATCATGATTATTTTGTCAAAATTTTCTCTATCGAAAATTTTTTCATCGGAGAGATATGCAAGAATGCCTGATAGAGTATACAAGGGTCCTTTCCTGTAATCTAGACTTGGATCTGGTGGTACGGTGGTAACTGGAAGATCAGATAAGCATCGCTTGGCGTAGGATTCTATTCGTTCTTGCTTGTATCCTGTTGCTATATACACATGATCTATACCCCCTTGTACAAGCGTTTCCACTAGGATACCCAAGATGGTATCTCGTTTGCAATATGGGGGACGAAAATCCTTGGCAACCTGTATCAATCCCTTTGGAATGAGAGATACCGGTTTTTTATTCTCTCCCGTGGATATGCTGATTTGATTGAAGAATCTACTTCCATTCCCAGCTGCGAGTATGATTGCATCCATATTTCCTCATTCAAGCGATTTTGGTGGTAATTTCAGCATTACTTTCATTTACGATGACCGTGTGTTCAGCTTGACTTACCTTCCCGCCTTTATGTTCCATCAGGATCTTGTAACCTTCCAAGACATCAAGGGATATTAATTTTTTAATGGCCCCGTCAATTGTGGCTTTCTTCGTTATTCCATGGAGCCAACGCGGGCTGAAAGGCAGGTTATTGTAATTCTTTCGAATTTTTTCAATCATCATTTTCAGCTGAAAGCTAACTTGTCTTTTCGGGCGTTTCTTGAAACGGAAAATGTACCATTCTGGCCCATCCACGACGAAACCAGCTCCATCAGTGGCAAAAGGTTCGATGGCAAATGCATCCCCTTCCTTGATGATATAACTCTGCCCTGAACCAACATTTGGAACGAAAGTACCTGAATGTAAGACGAATTGCTCGAGTGAATGCCCTCCAAGGTTTCTAATGGGAAGAAATCCCGCATTTTTTATGGTTTTTTCGATGACGGCTCCCACTTGTAAGACATCATTTCCTGGCTTGAATTGCTTAATCGCAGCCTCCAGTGCCCTTTCACTGGTGTCTATCAATTTCCTAATTTTGCCACCCGAGTTATCAATATCAACGGATATGGCGTGATCGGATATATAGCCATCCACGTGCCCGCCGACATCTATCTTGACAATTCCTTCGTCGGGAAGGATCGATGCATCATCAATCGGTGGAGAATAATGTGCAGCACAATTATTGATAGAGATATTCACTGGGAAGGAGAGACCGACGCCGTTCTCCTTGATACAGGCTTCCACCTTAGTTGCAATTTCAATAAGGGATGCACCTGGTTTAATCAATGATCTCGCTAGCTCGGTTGCTTTAGCGTTAACAGAACCCGCTTTCATGTATTTCTCTCTTATCCGTAAATCCAGTTATAGCACCTTGTTTAATTTCGGGTAGGGAATTGGTTTCCAGCAATTCCCTTGTGTTTCGTGATATTGAATGATTTTGTAATGAAAGAAGGAAATGGTATCTCAAGGACTCAATCGATCCGGTGTGCGTGGGTAAAGCACGGCTTCCCTGATATCGGATGCTCCCGTGATCATGGTGAGAAACCTGGCAATTCCGAAACCAAGTCCCGCATGCGGTGGCATCCCAAAATCGAAGGCTTTCAAGTGCCCTTCAAATGATTTCGGATTTAAGTCCTTTTCCCTCAATCGTTTAATTAAAATATCCTTATCGTGCACCCTGGTACCACCACTTGCAAGCTCGAGCCAACCCATTTGAAGATCAAATGATTCCGACACTTTTGGATCCTTTCTTGATGGCATGATATAGAATGGCTTTTGTTCTGTTGGCCAGTGTGTGATGTAGTAGTACCCCTTGAGGATCTTGTCCAATTTTCTATAGGCTTCGGTGTCGATATCTTCACCCCATTCGATACTCACTTTCCCTTTTCTTTCGAGCAGATCAAGGATTTCAGTATAGGTATAACGGGGGAGGGGAAGTTCAGGGATGAAGAGCTTTTGTTGCAATCCCTTGAGTTCCGGTTGGCATTCCTTGTTAATCCTTTCTAGCGTATGAACCAATGCTTCTTCGAAGGTTTCCAAAACATCATTCATGTTTGCAAACGCCATTTCTAAATCCAGTACCAAGATCTCGCATAGATGTCGCTTTGTATGGGATTTTTCCGCCCTGTAGCAAAATGCTATTTCATATACATTTTCAAACACGCTTGATAGCTGTTCCTTGTACAGTTGTGCAGATTGACTCAGGAATGCTTCCTGATCAAAATAAATGATTGGAAATAACTCCGTTCCACCCTCGGTTGCCGAACCGATGATTTTAGGTGTGGATATCTCGGTAAAATGGTTTTGATTGAAATAATCCCGGAATCCAAAAAGCATCTCATGCTGGATCTTAAAAATTGCCTGGGATTTGCGAAGCCTTAGATCAAGCACTCGGTTGTTTAATCTAGTGTCCAATTCAGCCTTCTGTCCTTCGACCAGTGGTAATTGCTGCAATGTGGTATTGAGTACCTTGATACCTATTGGGATGATTTCGAATCCCCCTGGAGCCCTACCTTCTTCGCGCACTTTCCCTTTAACCAGAACTGCCCACATGGTCCCGAGTTCCGTTATTAAACTCCTCACTTCATCTGGGATATCTGGATTATCATCCTTTGCTGTTACCTGGCAGCTACCTTCACGATCTTGCAGGTTGAAAAAGGTCAATCCCCCCAAATCCTTTGTTTTCGTCACCCATCCACCAATAATTACTTCCCTTCCATCCATGTCGGGAGTGATTTCACTCGTGTAATGCGTTTTTCTCCAATCTTCAAGGTTATCAAGTTCCATTATGATGCAGCCTTCCACGGGTTTACGTAGATTCTATTAATCTCCAAGGATGGACGGGATTTGAAAATTTCTCTTCCTCATCCTCACATTGGTTTTACAGGTATTGATTATCAATCTTCATGATTTCCCTGAGAAACATGGTAGCATAAGTCCCCTTTGGTAGAGAAAAGGATATCTTGCAGGCTTGCTTTCCAGGGAAAATATCATCTGGTATCACTTCAATTAAATTGAATCCCCTTGGATACAGAGCTAGAGGACGATAAATTCCATTCAGGTTTATATCCAAGTTGAATTCTGGTTTTTTCAGGAATCCCCGTTCTATCTCCTCTTCATTGAACAGAACTTGGTAGTAGTTCCAAGCAGGATTTTCTTTATTTACTCGTACCTTTCTTCCAATGACTGGGATGGTGATGCAAGCCTTTCCGAGCTTGATATATTCCTCAAGCATTTCTTGGTTGTCCTTATTAACGATATATCTCACCTTGGTCACTTGACCATTTTTCTTATCAAGAAGGGAGACAAGTTCACCGTTTACAGGTGTTGTAAGATCGTTCCCCATTTCATCCACCCGTAAACTCGATATTTCGTTAAACAGGAAAGATTGGTATGCATAAACGTATATGGAAACAATGGATGGTGGTAAAGCTCTAATCGC
>WJJB01000150.1 GCA_014729935.1 Candidatus Bathyarchaeota archaeon
GCTCTAGGAATACTACCATGGAGGCAGATTGATCCGGCGGGTGTCCGGGCGGCGAGAGATAAGTGATTGTACAGCTTCTTGCAGTAATTGAGAATACCAGTTGCGTTCCCTTGGTCCTTGAATGACGACCGTAATTCTCTGGTGAAACCATACATGTTATTGATGGTGACATCCTCATGGTTTCCGCGCAGCATGAACACGCGTGTTGGATGGAGGAGTTTCATCGAGAGGATAAAAAGGAGGTTACACAGGGAATGTTCACCACGGTCAACGTAATCACCAAGAAATATGATCGCACCTTCTTGAATTTCTCCAAACGCCGTGAAAATCCGCGTGGTAGATGTAATATTTCCGTGGGTATCACCGGCAATCAAGATCTCATCCATTCCGGTTATTTTCACGTAATTTGGTTCGATTTTTAATACCGCGCATCCCGCATCAAGCAGGCCTTCTATCTGGGAGGCATCAACCCTTCCCCGTTGTAATGCACTTCCAAACTGTTCGGGCGACGTGCTTATATTCCTTGCCAAGTCGAGTATTTCAGCCGGTACACGGGGAACGGGAGCATCAGGAGGCATTACCATCTTCGACCAGCTCTAGATCCCTGAATTGCAACCGGTATAACTTAGCGTACAATCCATCCTTCTCGATGAGTGCTTCGTGGCTTCCTTGCTCTATTATCTCCCCATTCTCCAACACAATTATCTTGTCGGCGTTCCTGATGGTTGAAAGGCGATGGGCGATGATGAATGAAGTGCGGTTCTTGGTGATCTCCTCGATGGCTCGCTGCAAGAGCATCTCGGAATAGGAATCGAGCGATGATGTGGCTTCGTCCAAGATAAGTATCTTGGGATTCGCCATCAATGCCCGTGCAAAGGATATGAGTTGCCGCTGTCCTTGACTCAGTATGACGCCCCGCTCCCGGACTTGGGTATTATAACCATCTTCCAGATCCATGATGAATTCGTGCGCACCGATTTGCTTGGCAACCTGTATCACTTCCTCCAAGGAAGCATCAGAACCATACCTGATATTCTCGAAAACGGAATCCGTGAAAAGAAAGGGGTGCTGGAGCACGATGCCAAGCTGGCCACGCAATGCCTTTAGGCTATAATCCCTGAGATCAATATCATCTATCAGGATTTTCCCGTTCCTACCTACTTTGATACCAACGTCATCTATGTAACATTTTCCATTCCCCTTCCCCGTGCACCTAATGGTGACTGTTTCCACATGATCAAGTTCTGCCCCGGTGATATCAATATTGCTTAGCTTGAATTCGCCATCTACCCTTATATCACAAGTGTTTTCCTCGTAATCGATATCATGGATTTCTATCTCGTGCCATTTTCCCCTCTTGAGCTTCACTATATCGTGCCATTCATTTCCACTGGTGAATCTAAGTTGGGATTTTTCAGTCACGTTCAAGCCAATGGTACCACCCCCATCTTGAAGTGTAATGTTGATCTCCCCGGGGTTTTCTTCGATAAACACGTGAAAGGTGATGCCGGTCATGATCTCTTCATCGGGAGGTTTGGAATATTTCAACTTCCCCTCGTTGGTATTGCTATCATTTCCAAGGATGAGGGACCATTCCCCATTATCGTGCACTTTATCAGATGTCCTCTCGCAATTGACCGCTGACCAGCTACCATGGAGATCATCTTCGAAGTCTTCCACGATTACCTTTCCAGCAATCGGATCGTAAAACCTGCACAACAAGTTAATGAGCGTGGTCTTTCCGGCACCCGTGTATCCCACGATAGCGAGAGACGATTTAGGATCTACCCGAAGTGAAACATCCTTGAGAACGGGTATTCCTTCCTCGTAATGGAAATAAACGTTCTTGAATTCAACTCGCCCCTCTATCTCGTGGTCCTCGATGGATTGCTCCTTTTCTGCCACTTCTACCTCAGCATCAAGTAATGAAAAGATGCGCTCACCCCCTGCCAGTGCATTTTGTATCTGGTTGTAAAAATTGGCAAGTTGGTTGATGGGGCCGTAGAATTGCAATACCAGCAGGATGAATGCGATGAAAGCTCCAAGCTCGAAGGTTCCTGCCGTTCGCAGGAAGAAAAAGGCCGCAATGAAGACCAAGCCAAGGAGCAAGAAACCAAATGTCTGGAAAATGGGCCCGACCGATGCCATGAGCTTTCCAGCCTCGATATTCACGTCTCGATTTGCTCGATTTGCCTCCACGAATTCCTCCAAGGATTCCTTTTCCCTGGTGAATGCCTTGATGGTTTTCATGCCTGCAACGCCTTGCTCTAGCTTCGTGTACACGTCCGCGATGGATTTCCTGGACCTACGATATATCCTCCTTGCACGTTTGCTGATGATCTTGGAAAAAATGATCACCGTGGGAGCTATGAGCAGGACGATGAGGGTCATTGCAAGCGAGTATGATAACAACAGATACATGATGTAGATGATGGAAAGTGAATCTCCAAGCAGGATGGGAAAGCCGTTCGTCATGAGGGTATTGATCGCGGCGACATCATTCATGACCCTGCTCATGATCTTTCCCGCTTTCCGCCTGTCGAAATAGGAGAAACTCAAGATCTGGAGCTTGATGTGCATTTCTTGCCTGATGTCGAACGTGGTGTGCTGGGAAATATACCCCATAAAGTAATTATTGCCAACCGTTAATATCCATCCCAAGAGGTAAAACAAGATCAATTGCAACCCGACAGCATATATTTCATACACTTGGGTGGACGGATCTTCAACCAAGTCTATAGCCGTCTTTAAAAGTGTAACGGGATATACCCTGATGAAGGCATTCAATGTGATAATCACCATGATTATCGCAAATTGCCACTTGTATGGACGAACATACTTGAGGGCTCGCTTTATCAGGTCGATATCCTTGTATTGTCTATCCTTGTCATAAATATCTCCCCCTTGTTCATCTTCTTGCTTTTTTCCCTTGTACTTGTGCTTGATGAATTTTGGCATTACTCCTCACTCTCGTGTTCCGAACCCTTCTTCTTCCTTTTCCTTTCTTTTTCGGTATCGTCCTCGTCGCCATCCAAATCCGCATCTGTAATCGAAATTTCCATGCCATCATCAACATGATCGGAACGATCGAACCACTTCTCGATTTCTTCCCGCTTGCGAGCTTCCCGGCGTTCCTCTTCGATTTCTTCCCGTTCTTCTAGCTTTTGCTTTTTCTCTTCTTCACGTAACTTGATCTCTTCTACGCGTTTCCGGGTTTCTTCCAATTTTAATAGTTTCTTGCTCTTCATGCGTTCAAGTCGTTTTTCTTGCTTAATGCGAAGTTTCATGCCCCTATCTTTTTCATCCTCTTCTGGTTGAGTTACATCCAAGCCTGCTTGGATTTTAGCTTCTTGGGATTTGGTGTACTCATCGAGTTCGATGAGATGCTTTTCCTGCTCCCTGAATAGGGTCTTGTATAACCTGGCATAATACCCGTTTGCATCAAGCAATTCTTCATGGCTTCCCTTTTCCATGATGCGTCCATTTTCCAAGTAAATGATTACATCGGCATCCCTGATGGAAGAAAGTCGCTGGGTGATGATGAATGTTGTCCTGCCTGCCATGACTCTCTTGAGTGCCTGCTGTATCAAGTATTCCGTCTCCACGTCGACAGCACTAAGGGAATCATCGAAAATAAGGATCCTGGGGTCCTTGAGCAAGGCGCGCGAGATTGCCATGCGCTGCCGTTGCCCCCCAGAAAGTGAGATGCCCCGCTCACCGACTATAGTATCGTATCCATCAGGTAATCCGACGATGAAATCATAGATATTGGCGATTTTCGTTGCTTCCTCGATTTCCTCCTGCGTGGCTTTCACGTTTCCATAGGTGAGGTTATCCTTGATCGAGATGGAAAACAGGAAGGTATCTTGAGCCACGATTCCGATTTGCGAGCGCAAGCTTTGTATCTTGACATCCTGGACATCAATTCCATCGATGAGTAACTTTCCCTCGGTCACGTCATAAAAACGTGGGATGAGGTTTACTATCGTGGATTTTCCGCATCCGGTTGGTCCCAAGATTGCCACTTTCTGGCCTGGATTGAAAGTGACGTCGATATTTTTCAATACATGCCGAGTCGTTCCAGGATATGCAAATGACACGTCATCAAATTCCACGCGCCCGATGATCTCTGGCAATTTCACCGCGTTTGCTTTCTCAGTAATTTCAGCGGTATGGTGAAGGATGCCCACGATCCGATCTCCCGCTGCAAGCATTTGCTGGTAGCTTGCCATGAATTGGCCGAGAAACCGGATGGGCTGCAGGATAAGTTGCAGGAATATGAAAAAGCTTACCAGTTGCCCGACGGCAATGCCAGTGTTGACCTCATATGCGAGCCACGCTCCTACCATCACGATGATGACTAGACTCACGTTCGAAGCGAGATCCATGCTTGGCCCGAACTTGGTCTGAGTTTTTACGATATTCATCCTTGAATTGAGCAGTTCCCAGTTTTGATTGGAAAATTTCTTAATCTCGTGTTCTTCTTGAGCAAACGCTCGTACCACCCTCACGCCAGTAACGTTTTCTTGGAGAATTGCATTCAACTTGCCATATTCTTTCCTTGCAGACCGGAATGCGGGCTTGATTCCTTTCTTGTAGAAATAAATTAGCACGAAAATGACGATGCAAATCGGGATGATTGCCAAGGTGAGCTGCCAGCTGAGAACAAGCATCAAGCAAAGGGTCACGCCTATTTGTATGATTGAGTTTAACAATTGCGTGAGTGTATTCGTGAGAAAATTACGTGTTTGCTCCACGTCGCTTGTCAATTTGGACATGATATCTCCCGTTCGATTCTCATCAAAATAAGAGTAGGATTGCCGTTGCAATGCGACATACAAGTCGTTCCTGAGGCGATAGATGAGCTTTTCCCCGATACGAGCATTTAACACGCCAGATGTATAACTGAAAACCCCTGCTAGTATGACCAGCAAGAGCAAGTAAAATAAGTAGATCAAGAGCGTGGGGAAATCTCCCGTGTCAAAAACATCCCTTACAAACTGTTCGATGAACAAGACTGGCAAGGAAATAAGCAGGGAGGCGAGCCCGTTGATGGCAAGTCTTAGGATGAACTCCCACTTGAGTTGCACGATGTACTTGAA
>WJJB01000151.1 GCA_014729935.1 Candidatus Bathyarchaeota archaeon
AGGCATTCGTATCTGCCAAGAGCACGGCAAGATCCCTCCCCTTTGAACCGCCTACCAGCTCTCCCCAATCGATGACCGTCCATTCATAATTCTTGAAATCGAATAACAAGTGCTCGCCCTTTAAATCGTTATGGCATTCACCCAGCTCCCAGAGCTCGATGATCAAGTCAATCACGTCGTTGATGATGTTTTCCGCGTGGAAAAAGGGGCGATAGGGTAGGATATTCATGGCACCGCTGGCTTTTTCCATTTTTTTGCCCCCAAGAATATCAAATAAAATCAATTCAAACGAGAGGGCGTTGGAAAGATAGTCCATGAAGAAAAAACCCTTGAATTCCAACCCGTCGAAAACACCATCATTCAAGTTCTCAAGATCCTCGATGAAGCGTGAAAGTAGTTGCGCAGCCGTGCCTGAAGTGCCCCGGGTTGCGTCTTTAACCAACAATCGCATTTGCTTGTTAACCTCGGGATCCTTCAATTCCGAAAATAGCCGATTCCCCACCTCGATATCCCTCAAGAATCCAAGGAACCAATGGGTCAGGTCGGTATCGCTCAGTTTTCTGTCCATTTCCTTGATGATGTCCTGAATGTCGGTGAAATAATTGCAATAGTAAAATGTTTCTGGCGTGGGATAACCGAGCTCGAATAACTTTTGCTGCTTGCGATATTCCTGGTATCCGTATTGGCTATTCACGATTTTCAAGACAACCTGCTCAGAAAAATCTTGATGGAAGGAATCATGGTCTGGTTGCACTTCCTTGATCGTTTCGATGTCATATCGAAGCACGACGTGAGTGGGCCGGATTTCCCCGGGGCCGGGCATGTAAGACCTGCGCGTGATCTTTGTAACCTCGGATTCCAATCCAAACCGGTAATTGTACATGTTAAAGAAATCATGTAGATCCTCGCTATTTTGAAAACTACAAGACAACGGCTCGATCACCCGGGGAAACATGAATTTCGCATCGCGTGAGTATTTTATGATATCGTGAAACTCTTCCGGCTTGTATCCACGCCTGAATTGAATCACATCGATCGCGTCTAGGTTGATCCACGGCATTAATGGTAAGAGGCCATTCAGTCTTTTTGGGTTTTTGGAATTAAATGAATGCGATCTCGTGGTTTTCGATCAATCGTATACATTCAAACGAGATCGAAGATTTATCGGAGCATGGATCGAGCAAGGATCCTTGAAGATATCTTGAACCCGTCTTCCATCGCATTTTTCGGCGCAAACAACGATCTCATGAAGATGGGGACCACTCAGATGGTAAACATGCAACTGGCAGGTTACACAGGAAAAATCCTGCCAATTCATCCACGATTAGATACCGTGCAGGGATTGAAGGCATATAAGAGCATCCTGGATATTCCGGACGACGAATTACCCGATATCTTTTTCATAGTGCTTCCATCCAAGATAGTACCCCGCGTGCTTGATGAATGTGGTTCTCGCGGGGTAACCAAGGGCGTGGTCGTCAGTGCTGGCTTCAGGGAAATGGGAGCAACACAACTCAAGCAGGAACTCATGGACGTGGTAAACAAGCATGGAATTGCATTTCTTGGGCCCAATTGCTTCGGTTTTTTCAACAATCACATCAAAGTCGATTCCCAAGCGGAGTTAAGTTCCATTAACACCACTTGGCTAAGCGCGTACAATCCAAAGCGTGGCGGAGTTTCCATTGCAAGCCAATCGGGAACCTACATGTCTCATATTTTCATGGCTGGACGCGATTTCAACATGAAATTCTCTAAAACCATTTCATTGGGTAATGAGGCAACCATCGATATCGTGGATGCATTGAAGTACCTCGGTGAAGATGATCACACGCGCGTCATTGGATTGTATATAGAAGAGATCAAGCGTCCCGAAGAATTCGTGGCTGTGGCAAGAAAAATCAGCACCAAGAAACCCATCATTGCCATGTATGTTGGAGGAACGAACGCTGGAGGCAGGGCGATCAGCTCACATACCGGATCTATGGCAGGGAGTGATGAAATATTCAACGGGGTAGCAAAACAAGTCGGTATTCTCCGCGCTTATACCATGGAAGATTGGCTGGTATATTGCCATTCCCTGGATCGATGCCCGCTACCGAAAGGTCGCAAGGTAGCCATTCTCACCAACGCAGGAGGTCCCGGGGCAACCATGGCAGACCTTGCTGAGAGAATGGAACTTGAAGTCCCGGTTTTTTCCGAGAAATTGCAAGCAAGGCTGAAAAAGGGATTGGTGCCAACTGCCCAAGTGGCGAACGTGGTCGATCTCACCTTCGAGCTAGATATAGCAAAATTTTATAGCAAACTCCCGAAGGACATCTTGAAATCAGGAGAGATTGACGGCTTGCTGGTATATGGCATATTTGGAACGAGCTTTTTTCACCACCTTGAATCGATGAGAGAAGACCTTGATTTCCCCATAGACGATATGGAAGCCATGATGTTTCCCTTGTTAAAGCGATATGCCACCTATCCTCGAAAGTATGGTATTCCCATCATTGCCTCCCATTTACTTGGTCCCGATGATAATGCAGCGGCATACCTGCAAGATCTCGGTTTTCCCGTGTTCAAGACACCAAATCAAGCCGTGAAAGCATTCTGGGCATTAGCTGAATACAATCGCATGAAAAAAGCACGATCCAATTAGTTGTTTATCCCCCATGAATAATGGGAAGAAACGTGATCACGTCCCCCTCCTTGAGCGGTGCTTCCAATCCACCTGACAAGCGAATATCCGCGTCGTTCAACAGGATGATAACACCAGGCTGTAGTTGGGTCCAATCTAGTGCATCCATGGATGCGTTCTTGAATTCATCCCCCGTGATGGCGTTAATGATAACCATTCCAATTCTGTCCATTGCCATCAACTTCTTCAAAAGGGACAAGAACACCGGGGCACCTTTTTTTTCTTCAACTGTCACTTGCACGCTATCGGTTCCCGTGCTTTCCTTCAATCCACCGTGGAGTTTCACGAGTATGTTCATCGACCCTGCATTCCTTTCTGGATAGTTTTATTAATTCATCCGGTGATATTACGGTACAGTTCACTTGAGGGCAACTTCAAGACGAGCCATTGAGGTGATCATTCATGGGCGAGATGCCGCCCGACCTGACGCTTGATAAAGCTTGGGAGCAAATAAAGAACTTGAGAAACGAATTGAGGAAACGCGAAACCGAAATCATGGAACTGCGTGAAAAATTGGGAGAAGGAGGAGAATCCACACCTGAATTGGAGGATCTACCACCCTTAGACACTGGTGATGCAGCATCCGGACTTGAAGCGGCGGATGCAACAGAAATGGAACCATTGGAAGATTTACCACCGGTGGAAGCAAGCCCAGCTGCCCCGGAGCTAGATCCGTTGGAACCCCTACCCGTTCTTGAAGAGAAGGAGATGGCATCGGGTGAAAAACCCCCAGCAAGAAGTGAAAAACCTGTCCCTCCTGTACCTCAAGAACCGGAACTGTCCACGACATCAGCACTCGCCCCGGCTCCCGTTCAAAAAACCACGACAAAGCCAATATCAACCCAGAAACCCGCAGGGGCAAGGATTGCAGCTTTTTTCAACCAACCCCCGGCTGAAAAAGCCGCATTCATCGAGAGAGGCATCGAAATCTTAACCAGCATCGTGAAAGCCAATAATTCTGGCGTGGAAATCGGCACTAATTTAGAGAAGTTCAAGGATCTCGCCAAGAGTAAGGTTGGATTTGCATCTTGTCTCTTCAAGATAACAACAAGTGCCAGGAATCTCAAGAAACAGGAGGAACCCCTGGAAGACTTGGCGAAGCAAGATTTGCTATCCAACTTGATGAAATGGAAATCCGAGTTGCTTGATACCCTTTAACTGGTACCTGGTATCATTCAATACTCAATTTCAGAGTAGATTGGTCCCTGGGGCGTGAGGACAGATTGCTTGTAGGAAATCCTATCAAGGATTTGTTCACCCATCACGCGATCCTTACATGAGCCAAGAAATTCATGCAACACGGCAAGGTCATTCACCCTCCTGATACGAGCGATGGTGAGGTGGGCCTTGAATTTCCTGCGTTCTTTCTCGATGCCAAGTTCTCCTTCCAAGGTGTCTTCGATCTCTTGGAATGCCTTGTCCACCGTGCCAGTGGTATCAATCAACCGGGTCCAGAGCACCCTCGGACGGCGCTTGTTGAACACCCCTACACCCTTCAAGAGCACCTTGATTCCCCCTGCAGGAAATGGATCAATCTCTTGGATGGCAGCGTGTATCCTCCTTATTTCCGACGGGGGCCGCTCACCCAAGAACTTGAGGGTCACGTGCAGGTTCTCCAATTCCACGAACTTGATTTTTCCTGGCACCATCCGATCGAATTCAGCTTGAACGCGTTCAATTTCCTTCAACACTTGCCCTTCCTTGATATCTAGGGCGATGAAAGATCTAATATCCGTTTTTCCCATATCGATAACCGTTCCTGATGAATAACTAAAAAACACGGGAATTATATAATTACATGAACTGAAACTCTTTTGAAGTTTAACCATATATAGGTGGACTCCACGACGAAGGAACCCGCGAAAAAGATCCCGCATCACGTTCCCGAACCAGAGGAACCCGATCTTGCAGCCAAGGAACTACAAAAAGGGATCGGGAATAAGGAAAACCTTGTTAACGAGCTTGCAATTGAGCCAGTTGGATTCGCGATGCGCACGGCTGCGGGGGATGATAGTAATATCATTGTAGATGATCCCGAACTTTTTGAGAAATACTGCGTTGAGCAATGGAATGCGATGGTAGTAGATGTCGGTACCTACCTGTTCGACCAATTCATCCTTCCAGATTTCGCTTTCAGGGTACTCGGCGTGAAACCCGGAGCTGGAAAGATTCACTCGAAAACGAAAATCACCTTGGTAAAACAGCGCAAGGATCTATTGCATGGAATTCCCAGGGTTAGCCTGGACCAGGTCGTGGGACAGAAAGAAGCAAGGGAGAAGGCAAGGTTGATCTTGAAATACTTGGAAGATCCCGATCTTTTTGGTGTTGATTGGGCACCGCGCAACATCCTTTTCCATGGACCGCCTGGTACTGGTAAAACCATGATGGCACGCGCCATTGCTCACGAAGCAGGCGCAAGATTTCTTGCAAGAACTGGTACCACCCTGATAGGAATTCACGTGGGGGACGGTGCAAAGAAGATTCATCAGTTATTTGAAGAAGCTTTTAGTTTGAGACCCTGCATCGTCTTCATAGATGAATTGGATGCCGTAGGTTTGAGCAGATCATTCCAGCACGTGCGAGGTGATGTAATCGAGGTTGCAACAGCCTTGCTTTCAGAATTGGATGGCATGCAGGAAAAAACGGGAATAGTAACCATCGCGTGCACCAATCAAGTACAACTTCTTGATCCCGCGCTGAGGAGCAGGTTCGAAGATGAAATCGAGTTCAGGTTACCAGAACTGAATGATCGGGTTCAACTGCTTGAAGCATTCTTCAAGGGAACAAAGCTGGATGTGCAGGTGAATTTCCCGCGGGTGGCAAGGAAATTGGATGGGTGGTCCGGGCGGGACATCAAGGAAAAATTAGTAAAATCATTAATACACGGGGCCATTATTGCCGGTGAGCGCGTGATAACAACAGGGGATGTGCTGAAACGCATCCTGCAACTACACCAGGGAACACGCGGGAAAGGAATGGATTCCCTAGTTACATGAAGAAAGATGGAGATCCTGGTGAGAATTATCTGCAATTATAAGTGGAGAGAAATAATATGGAATTAGATTTAGCTAACTGGAAACCTGAAATTGACACTTTCTTGGATTTCAAGAATAGAATAGCTCGACGGCTGGAAAATGGCGATTTATTTGATAAGAGCAACCCCGATTTCGCCCCCATCTTCAAGAAGATGATGGGCATCATTCATGACAATCCATGGGATATGTCGCAAGAGGGCATGCTGATTGAATCGGTTGATGAAGAGAAGCGGAGAAAATTCACTGAGTTTATAATTGGTTTCACCAGTTTGGTCCAATATCATCACGAGATGTTTATCAGGATTCCCGAATCATTTCACAAATTAAGGGTGGAAGATGACATGATTGCCATCGCCATGGAATACCTCTTCTTCAACACGAACAAGAGGGTATTCAAACCAACGGAGATACAGGAGAGGTATTACCTCGTCCTTCCCATGCTGGAAAGGATTTTCGAGGATTTGAAAGCACGGGATAATATCTTCATTGAAGAGCTAATTCTTCTCATCCTTGTTTACAAGATTTACACTTCCGCCCTGCAGAAAAACAAGTTCCTTGATGACGTGGAGGACCTTTTCATCTTATATGTTGAAAACTTGGATATCTTTGACACGCATGATTGGAAGAATCCACTGCTTGATAATTTTCACCGCATGGTCGTGCAAGTAGGCTTGATGCTCAAGCAGACCGACCTGGTCTTGGAAACCATCAAGCATAGGTTACATTACCTTGCCGCAATCAAGAAAAACCTGGTTCACAAGGATCAGGAGCCGAACTTGATCCTCAACATTATCAATGTCAATTTCTCCATTTCCAAGAACTATCTCCAACTTGGCGATACGAAAAATCACGAGATAAACCTGACCCTTGCTAGCCAGTGGCTTGATAGCGTAATGGAACAATTCCCCTTCACCAAGAAAGCATGGAAGCTCAAGACAAAGATGATCAGGAGTTCCGGGCATAATGCACTCAAGCGATCGGCTTACGAGGAATGCTATAGCAAGTACCTTCTTGCACTGGTATACGCGTACAATCACAAGCTACCTAAGGAATACGATCGAGCCATCATGTACGTCAATAAGTACCGGAAATTCTTCAAGGAAGAACACGTGAACATCCTCAGGGAAGGACTAAAGGAAATCCCGAATACTCTCAGTAAAACCCACTTATTGTTTTTACTTGGAAAGGTTTTTTCCAAGACACGAGAGTTACACATTTCAGTGCACATTCAAAACTTAATGGTGGAGATCTTGGAAGAGGCCTACGAATCCCTTCAACTGGACCTTGCCATCGGGACGAAGGACAAGAAAAAGAATGAACACTTTGAAAAGGTGAAAAATCTATACGCGAAAAACTTGGATTTCCTTGGTAACATCCTAAACCAGTTGCGGAATCCACGTGCAGCCATCAAAGCTTACGAGAGGGAGGCGGAAATCTACAACAGGGATTCGCCGAAAAAAACCATCAGGATCTTGATGAAAATCGCCAAAGAATTATCCCGCCATTCACGCTACCGTGAAGCGATCGAGCATGCTGAACATGCCTTTCACTTGGCAAGCGAGTTCCTAATAAAGGACCAGATCGAGAGAATACTCCAATTCCTCATAAAAGCAGCCAAGATGGGAGACCAACAGGAAAAACTTGCCAACTACAAGAAGTTATTGTATCAAGTGTAGGGAATCCTCGCTGTTATTAACCATGTGATTCGAGCGTAATAAGGTGTAAAACCCGAGACAAGACTCAAATAACACACGAGATTTAATCATGTATCATAACCTAGATGATGGTTATCATACACCTAGATGATGGAAACATGGAAAGCACGGCTGGAAAAAATACTAGGAGAGAAGCCCTCGATCTTCAAACCACGTTCAATCAAGTGAGAAATTCCGTGGGAATCTTGGTTGAGATCATGGAAGAGGTATCAGGGAAGAAGGAGAAACAGACTGAAATAGAAAGAGATACGGCCATCATCAAGAAATTGCGTTCAATGGGCAGCAGGATCGCCAAGAGCTTTGCAAGGTACTGGACTCCTGACATTAAAGCGATTGACGAGATGCTGGTGAATATATACAAGAAGATTTTCGGATCCCGAGTAACCGTGACGCAGCCCGCCGACAAGCAGACCACCCTCAAGAATTTCAAGGGGAAAAAGATATTCCACGTGGAGGATTCCTCCTGCCCATTGTGCAAGAAGATCCGGCAAACCAACATATCTGGATGTGAAATCGAATTGGGTTTCGTGGAGGGGCTCTTCAAGGTGATGCATGACTTGCATCCTGGCATGGATGTCCCCCTTCTCAAGGCAGGAGAAGTCACGGAAACAAAAACTCGCGGGGATAAGAGATGCGTTCACATGTACATGCTAGATCGGCCGGAAACGATGAGTTATAGCGAAATCTAACAGGAGGTATGCATGCATGGCATTCAGGTGGTTAATAAGCAGGATCGTCCGATTGGTTGGACAAAAAGTCAATAGCTTGTTTTACATGCTGGTATACAGGGAAATCCAGGCAGAAATTGTCAATATAGCTGCTGAAATCGGTGTAGAACCTGCTGAGTTATCGAAAGAGATTGGTAGACGAGCCGCAAGGGAATCTGCAGAACGGCATGCAAGTATATTGGGATTGGTACCGGTAAATCCCAAGAATACAAAGAAAATCGTGCAGTACATTGAAACCCTCTGGTACATCCTTTTCGGAAGTAAATTGGAGGATTACGAGATTGAAGCTGCGGAACTTCCAGACGGCAATCAAAAGGTCACCTTCTTCATCAAGAAGTGCCCCGTGTGCATGGGGCACGAGGATGACAAGGGACAATTCGAGGAAGCATACAATGCCTTCAAGAAAAAAGAAAGCGAAGGATATGCATGCCTGATGGCGGGGATGCTAGAGGAGCTTGCACGGATCATCATGGAAAATAAGAACATGGATATACGCATGGATATTCGTGAGGTCCAATGCTTCGCCCGGGGAGACAAGATTATGGCAGTTGAAGCTACAGTCATTCCTGCAGAGCAATACGAGAACAGGAAAGGCATCGCTTTTGAAATCACGAAGGGCCGAGAAGATATACCCGTTGGAGACGATCAGGGTGTTTCGATGGAATCCATCGCAAGTGAATCCACGAAGCTCTTTGAAAAAATTGCTGAAACCCTGAAAATAGAGGAAATTGATGAATTCTTCGACACGCCGGTCGATAGTCTCAAGGAGCAAATCGAGGAATTCGTGGAAGGTAAATTACACTTCACACCAAGGGAAATACTTGAATATTTCAGGAATTACGAGGAAGATGTCTTCAAGGTGATCGGGTACCTCGCCATTCATGCATTAAATGAAGCGGGTGGGATCATCTCCATGATTTGCAGCAATTTCATCCTATCCAGGATTCTCGATATCATCATATCTGCGTTTGAATATGGCCTCGATACCTTCATCCCGGATAAAGTTATGCAGGACCAGAAAGAAATCGTCGTAAAATTCATGGATGGATGGGCACAAGATGAATCGGTGGTGGAGTTCAAG
>WJJB01000017.1 GCA_014729935.1 Candidatus Bathyarchaeota archaeon
AATTGCTTCTAGATCATCAATCCTTGAAACGACTTGCTGGTAGGGGTCGTAATTATTCATGATAGATCGTAATGCAGCAGGTTCCCTTCCTGTGTAGCTTTGAGCAACAGGTTCACCAGGTTGGGAATCAATTCCTGGACAGTATACACACAGTCCAGGGCAGGGAATAGGTTTTGTCATGACTGCAATGACCGACACACCCGATAGAGTCCTTGTCTTCCGCCTTCTTAACAAGGGAAGTACCTCCTGCAATTCATCCTCGGATGCAATTTCGATGATATGCGCGTTCTTCGGCATCCTGCTTAAAGAAAACTTCTTGCAGTATTTCGCCTTTAGCCGGACGAGTTTTCGCTTTGACGTCAATCCCGTTTCCAAGATCTCTTTCAAAATGGCCCTGCAGGCATTTCTAAATCGTTCCTCCTCAATGGCGGCTTCATCTCCATTCATGCATGCTACCCTTGGTTGGATTTCTTGGCTCCAGAAAAATCGCGTTTATATTTCCCGAATTCACTGATTTCCTTAATATCTTCGCTTGAAAATACAGGTCCATCCTTGCACACCATTAAACCACCATCATCCAATCCACATAAGCCGCAAATGCCAAATCCGCATCTCATCACTCGTTCCATTGAAATTTCAAGAGGTAAATCATGTTTCTGGCATAGATCGAATATCCTTTCCATCATTATTTCCGGCCCGCAACAAAAAACCTTCTCGATCTTGTCCTGTTCGGCACGAAGCAGCATTTCGAGCAATTCGTGACCAAAGCATTGCTCACCGCAGGTTCCATCATCTGTTGATGTGAGGTATTTTATACCTGAATGCTGGATCGCGCCGAGTTCTTCATGATACAATAGTTGGCTTTCCGTTCTTGCGGCATTGATGACGGTAACCCTTGATTTACTTGTCAAGAAGGTATGCAAGAGCGGCTTTACTGCTGCCATACCTGTTCCACCTCCAACGATGCAGGGGTTCTTTATGGGGTCATCTAAGGTGAAACCACGACCATATGGCCCGCGTATTCCAATTATATCCCCCTGCTCTTTATCATAAAGGGCTCTAGTTGCTTCGCCAACCATTGCGACAGTAAAGCCATATTCGTTACCTGGATTATCGATTTTAGAGATACTCATGGGGATTTCGTCGATACCGGGTATCCAAACCATGAAAAATTGACCCGGCGAGGCTTGTATGCCTTCCAGCTGGAAAAAGAATGTATTTGATAAGGGAGTTTCTTCCTTCACGCGAGAGATGCAGACACTTGTTGGTTTATTGAGTACTCGGAAAGCATCGTTCATGGTTCAAACAACCTCCTCGTGGGCTTTTCCAATGATCTTACCAATGCTGGGGATGGAATATTGGTTGCAGTATGCTATCAAGCCGTGTTTAATGGAATCCACAATTTCCCACCCATGCATAAACACAGTTCCCAATTGAACGGCGCTAGCTCCTGCTAGCATGAACTCTACCACGTCTTCTGCAGAGAAAATCCCACCACATCCTATCACGGGTATCGAGAGTGCTTTGTATAGATCGAATACCGCCTTTACCGCCATTGGCTTAATGCTTTTGCCAGAAACACCACCAGATTGGTTGAATAAGATTGGTTTTCGTGCATGGATGTCAATCGCCATTCCTCTAATGGTATTTATTGCGACCACTGCATCGGCACCTCCATCTTCAGCAGCCATGCCAATTTCAATTAAATTTGTCACGTTTGGATTTAATTTCACGAATATCGGTATTTTTACAGAGTTCTTGACCGTGGAAACCGTGTCATGGGTAAGCTTGGCACTAGCACCAATGCTTGATACCTTTGCGTGGGGACATGAGATATTCATCTCGATTGCATCCACTCCGGCATCCTGGGCTGCCATTGCCACTCTCTTGTATTCTTCTCCCGAGCTTCCAAAGACACTCATGATAATTGGTACACCGCTAGCTTTTGCAGCGGGAATCTCCGATACGAATTCCATGATACCGGGATTTGCCAAGCCGACGGCATTCAAGCATGTACCAGGACCAATCTCTATCACGGATGGATTCAAATACCCGTACCTGGGTCTTGGACCTACCGATTTCGTGGTGACCCCCCCCAAACCACTCGATGCTGCTTTCTTTAATAACGCCCCGGATGTACCTAATATCCCAGAAGCCAAGATTAAAGGATTTTGAAAGGAGATCCCGCAAAAATTCACGTGCAACAGGGAGGAAGGCACGTTTTCCGTGCTAGCTGGCAAAGACATGCTCGAATAAATCTACGTGGAGTTTACAAAAAACCTTATTGATCAGGTGAATAAGGTACTTGCGTGTACATTGATCCCACGAGCAGGCACGTGACCTAACTCTGAAGTCGTGATCAAGATGGTGATGATAATTGGTGCCGATGAGGCAGGACGAGGACCCGTTCTCGGCCCATTGGTTATTTGCGCCGCATGTTTCGATGAATTCAATATAGATAAATTGCGTTCGTCCGGGGTGCAGGATTCAAAAAAGCTCACCAGCAATCAAAGGGAATCCATGGTGAAAATCATCGATTCCTTTCTCGTGGATAAAGAAATTGTTGTATTTCCAGCCAAGCACATCGATAATTCAATCACCAGTGGTACCAATTTAAACCAATTGGAAGTGGATGGTTTCATCTATGCCATTAATTCCATACTGGATCGAGGCAATATCCCCGATGTTATTTGGCTTGATGCAGCAGACATTGATGAGAAACGATTCCAACGTAGAATTGAAGCTGGATTGGAGGTCGATGTGAAAATCATCGCGAAGCATAAATGTGATGAAACAGAGACTTGCGTTGGAGCGGCTTCCATATTGGCAAAAATACGAAGGGATCAAATTATCAAGCAGCTATCCTCGAAATATGGAAATATTGGTTCGGGATATCCTTCGGACGTGAAAACCAGGCAATTCATAAAGGACTTCTACAAGGAATATGGTTTTTTCCCACCTTTCGTGAGAAAAACATGGAAGACAATGAGAAACCTAGAAAAAGAGTTGGATATCTTGCCACCAGGTCAAACACGCTTGTTTTAGCAGGAAATCCTGCATTCTTCATGCCAAGAATCAATTATTCTCATGGACCCCAACTATCATCACGTGATCGTCGGAGAACGGGGTGATATCTTTTGTTTCGGCTATCTGGCAACCCGCTCGTTCGAGTACCTTCTCTTGACGCTTGAAGATTATCCCTGGATCTTGCGACACGTCGATGGATCTTGCCTTGATGGCAATGTAAAACCATCCCCCTGGTTTCAGGAACATTCTCATGTTATCAATCAGCAATTTAGCCTGTTCGGGTTGAGCCACATCCTGGTACACGAGATCCACCAGCTCCGGTATCAAGCTTCTATATTGTCCAGGTTGCGTTGCATCTGCAAGAATTGGGATGATATTATTCCTGTTTCCCAATCTCTGGACAAGTTCCCTGATGCTTCTAGCTGAAAACTCGATGCAATAAATTCGACCCCCGATGATGATATCTGATAGGTGGGAAACGGTGGTACCACTGGAAGCACCAAGATACAGGATGACCATGTCCTTGGTAAATTGGAACTCTTTCCCGCCTTTTTTAAGGTAAGCACACATTTTGCTCCTGTGCGGGTTCCATTCCCTGAATTCTTGCCCCTTCTCATCCTTTACGAGACGCTCACCATAGACCGATTGCCCTATATCGATGTTCTTGGTAAAAATCACGTCGACATCATTCAACCTTCCCTGGTACACATTTTCGTGATTCTTGAATTGCTTTACGGGTATAATGGGTGACTTCTGCATGGTGGCTCATTTCCTCCGATTTTGCCGAGAATGACTTGGTTTCCTAGACTTCCCATGATAATTCCTTGATTTGGTTGAACGATGTTTGCTGGAATGCCTTCCCTTGTGACTTGATTTCTTTTTCTTCGGTGGTTTGGGATACTTTCTTTGTATTTCCTGCAATTTTTCATCGATTTCATTCAAGAGGTCATCTGCAATGTAGCGCTTGGTGGTACTATCTACTTTCACCGCGATGGAAAGCTTTCCTGCCAGGAGTCGTGCCACCTTCCCCCTTTGCCAGTATTGTGCATTCCTAATGTAGCTAGATTGGAAGATAATGCCATGCTTTGGAGGATCACCATGTGTTTTTATTGCCTTGAAAAGCGCTTTCTCGGCTCCAAGCACTTGAATGGTCGAGCTTGGCTTCTTTGCCAAGGTCTCCAATCCACCTGCCAAGCAGATGAGCCTTGCTCCAAGAATAGGATTGATTATCTTCGACATGTTAGGACATAACTGTTCCATCAAGGAGTCCACATAACTTTCCAACTGTTCCCTCACTTTGTACATTTGCAATGCGGCTCTTGCAAACTCCTGTAACACGTGAATATCATAGGGACTCAATTCACCCCCCATGGAGTCACCCGCACGTTGCATGATGCGCTCGACCAGCGGTTCTTGGATGGGCCTGAGTTCAACAAGTTTTTCGGGTGTAAAATCCTGCCGTCTGCCGATCTCGGTTATCATTTCAAGGAAAAACTGGTGATCTGATATAAGTCTATCAGTAAGCTCAGGAAAATGGTGCCCGTACCATTCTCGGATTCGCTCAGAATAAATATTGGTGCTTTTATCGATATCATCAATTGAGTTAACTGCTTGCATTATCAGCTTGTCATGTTGCTCTGACGTGGACCGAATCTGTAACTTAGTGAGTTCCAAATTAACCTCACGATTTAGCGAGTGAAATTCTGCCAGATCTATGGTGTTACCTAAAGCTCGCAAGAATGTTACAAGATCATGCCTGAATGGGGTTAACACGCTTGAGTTTTCAATCAATACCGCCCGAGCCCCCTTCTTGGCTTCCAAGAAATGAAATATTCCCGGATCATCGGTTTCCCAAGATTCCATTTTATCTTCTGAATGAAGGCGTAGTTCCAATCCATCCATGAATTCTTCAACGCGGTCATTGGTAATACCGGTCTTGATATCAAGAAAAATCTTGGCTATTTCGTTTGGATCGGGTGGAAATTCATGGATCTTGAGTATTTCACCCTTTTCATCGAACGCGATAATTCCAAGAATACTCGGCATGATTGTTACTGTCATGGCGTATCAAATCTTATTCCATGTATGTCTGTCCACATTTTAAATTCCTTGGTGGCATAATAATTTTCCCAAAGGTAGATTTGGAAAAATTCCATCACGATTCAGGGATAATAAAGGGAGGATAATTATTCAATGAATATCACGTGTTCCTTGTGGAACGCGGGAATCCACGGATTTCCATCCACGAAGGTTTCGGAGGCAAACTCTTGCGAGCAAGCGACCATTCGATCAATCGGTACGATGGTTGTGTTGAAATGATTTCCATCCATGTTGACCTCGAATACTGATTCCCCATTGAAGCGAAGTCCCTTGGAATCAATCATGGTAAGTTCTTCCAGGTAATTGGAATGGTTGAACGCGAAAATATAAAGTCCCGGCTCCAATTGCCAAGAGTTCCAATCAATAGGCATGTTCCAGTCATTCCAAATTAAGATATCGTATCCTGAATTCATGGAAATATTCAATACTTTCGATCCATGCGAAAAAGCATTACCCGTGTAATTAATACTATCGATACTATAATTGCAACCCGAAACATCGAAGGAGCTAAAGGATGGATCGGTATCACAACGCAAGATAGTTGCCCACCATGCGATCCCTGATACTTGCTTGGA
>WJJB01000152.1 GCA_014729935.1 Candidatus Bathyarchaeota archaeon
CAGGTATGGAGGTTTGAGGTGTTGGTTTTGATTGACTTTCTACAACAGATTGAGTTTCAGGGTGCATTGACGCGCTATTAGGTTCAGAAACCGTGGAAGACGTGAGAATATTCTCCGGTTCAATGTCTCCAGTGTCTATCTCTTCCTGCATGGCAAAAAGACCGGTTGCAGCAGGTTTTTCCTGTTGATCTTTTTCTTGGTTACTAACCGTCTCCTTTTCCACGCCAAATGCGGTGAGAAGGAAGGGAAGCGCTTCTTTCAAGAAAGACTTGACTGCTTTTTCTTCGTTTCCGTCCTTGGTATCAAGAACGATATTCCCACGCTTGGTTTTCATGTCATTCTTTTTCATGATCGCCAAGATTATTTCCCTGTCGCTTTTATTATCGTCTAGCTTGAATGTCTTGTAGAATAGCTGCTCGGCAATCTTCCTTTTTGTCACCAGGACGTTTTTCAGTTGCACGAGACGCTTTTTAAATGCGATTACGGAATCTGACACATGCTCTACCTCTTGCCTTGCCTGAACATTGAATACGTAATCAGGGATATTAAATTATTCGCGTTCCGAGGAACTCGTGGAAGTTATGAATGGCTATCATCAAGTTAAAAACGAGAGAAAGCCAAGCTTATCCTGAAGGAACGAGTTGAATCCATCGTGAAAGTCACTGCTTTCATTTCCAAGTCTGCACAATTGAATGCACTATCTGAAAGGGGAAAATGCTCGAAAGAATACGCTAAACTAGCAACTCGATGTTACTTCAACGAGGAAGACCTCGAGAAGCATGATATTGAAGAAGGAAAATCCGTAATGTGCATTAGTGAAATAAGCGAGGTTCCCGTGATCCTCATTGCGACGGTATCAAGATATGTCAAAACTGGAAACGTGTTGATCTATAGGTCACCGTGGATCAGGAATCTGGTGCCACTAGGACAGGATATCATTGAATTGGATATCTCTCCCTCTCATGAAATCCCATCGAGTCCTGAGGAGCTGAGGGAAAAACTTTCGAGGGTGATTGCGTGAATAGCGTGATTATACGAGATGCAACAATATTCGACCCCATGAATGGCCTCCTAAATGAAACAGGCGATATCTTCATTGATGAAGGGAGGATCACCACGTCGGATGCCATGGACGCCAGTGATGCCACCAGGGAGATAAATGCAGGAGGCCGCATGACCATTCCTGGTGGTGTATTCCTTCATTTTCCAATCCCATTATCTCCGCTTGATTTCACGGGGAATCATTCTCCAGTGAATTCGGTTAATTCTATCATCAGTGCGGGATTCACCACCATCGTTAATCAAGGATTTGCTCCGTTCAATTCACACGAAGCTCACCGATGGCTCGCTAAAATTCACAACGTGAATAAGGTACCCATTATTGATCTTGGTAATTTCCAGTTTTTCCTCAATTTCTTGAAGAATGGCATCACGAACTATGCACTGGAAACCACGGGCATCGTGCTTGATTCCTTCAAGGGATATGGCATCGCATTATTGCAGCCTGGGTCCACGTTAAGGTGGAAATCGCGCCAGCTCGATGCATCCAGCATCCTAAAACCATTGCCATTCTTGGGAACCAGCGTGGTGGATTTAATAAACGAGGCAATAAAACTAACCTTTGGAAAGGGACAGCAACCAGGATCTATCATGGTTCAAACTGGCATAGAGGGTGAGCCTCGTGGTTTCGACATCACCAGCCAGCTTCTCTCGATGGTGGGTGAAAATGAAAAGAATTCAAGCGCCCTTGGAATGCACTCCTTGCTTTTAAATGAGGGAAGCATGCTTGTTGCAGGAAGCACCAAATCTCTCGTGGATCTTCCAAACGAGATAGACAAGGTAAAAGAATTGATGAAAGCTCATGAATTCTCGAGCTTTTTCGCCGGAATACCCCCACTTCAAAAGGAGATTACTTTCGTTGAACCTGGGCCTTCATCCTTGCAATCCAAGGGTGATATTCTTGCGCGGGTTGCTTCAGAGGGGGAATCATATCGCGTGTATTTTAGAATTAAAGATGCAGGGAGAAGGTTGAAACAGGAGATTGCATGGGCAGCATCCATCAAGATGTTCCTTGATTTACCATCAGATAGTGCAGAACGTTTTGCATTTTCCTTGAAACCCGTTTTAATCAATGGACCCGAACCTGTGGTTGATATCGTGGGATCATTACTTAGCTCCGCATACAGGGATTCATGCATTGAGGAACATGTTATTCAACTCGATCATGATCGACTAATTGACATCCTTGGTGATGGCGAGATGACTCTCTCCAATTTCATTCAAGCGACTAGGTCGGTTCCATCAATGATGCTTGGCATCCAAGACCACGTGGGAGGTATTGGAACAGGTCAATTGGGTGATATAGTCATTCTTGATGCAACCCCCGCCGAATGGAATGATGCCTTGAAGGATCCGGAACAATTGAAGCAAATCCTGCTTCAACCACATCTTCTCCTGAACCAAGGGACCATCACCAGGTCGAACACCCTTGAACGAGATGGAGGAACCAGCGGGATCACCTTCCTGAATAGAGTTCAAAAGAACGAATCAATACATCAAACCGTGTACACCAACTTCGATAAGACATTTCTCAAATATTATTCAACCCACTTGGATTCCAAGATGGTGAAGGAAGGGGATATTCCAAGGGCATTTCTCACGTGAATTCAACAGGAAGGGAGATTTTCACCATGAATGCAAAGAATGATGAAGATAAGGTTGGAGTTTTTATTTGTCATTGCGGGTTCAACATTGGCAGCGTGATCGATATCGAGCAAGTGAAAGCTCATTTTTCCAAGGAATCGACCCATCGGAACGTCGAGATCTTCGATCATGAATATTTTTGCTCCGATGCAGGTCTTGCAGAATTAAAGGAAATTGCTCGAGAGCGCGATATCGAACGCATGGTCATCGCTGCATGCTCATTCAAGTTGCACGGGGAATTATTCAGGAACGTTGGCGAAGATACTGGCATCAATCGCTTTCTCGTGGAGTTTGCAAATATCCGGGAGCAAAACTCGTGGGTGCATCCGCATGATCCCATTCACGCGACCAAGAAAGCCATTGACCAGATCGAGATGGCAATCCATAAGGTACGCCTTGCCACTGCCTTGCAACTTATTGAAAGTCCCGTCACCAAGGCAGCATTGGTCATTGGCGGGGGGGTTGCAGGGATAAAGGCTTCCTTAGCCTTGGCTAACGCAGGTCTAAGGACTTACCTGGTGGAACGCGAGCCAACCATCGGTGGCCACATGGCACTCTTTGATAAAACCTTTCCAACGCTTGATTGCTCCATTTGCGTCTTGGGTCCTGAAATGGTCCATGTAAAGGAGCACGAGAATATAGAACTTTACACTTATTCGGAAATAGAGGAAATTGGAGGATACTCGGGGAATTTCAAGGTGAAGATCAGGAAGAGAGCAAGATACATCGATGAAGATTCCTGCGTGGGATGTTTCAGTGATTGCTGCGATCCATGTCCTATTGAGGTACCTGATAGATTCTATCCCCGGAAGGCCATTCACGTGCCGTACCC
>WJJB01000153.1 GCA_014729935.1 Candidatus Bathyarchaeota archaeon
GCAAAGTGCTATTAAATGGAACGGGTTCCTGATGATCTTCACGACCATCATCGTGATAAGCGCCCTGCCTGTTATCATGGGAGAAGTGGTAAAGTTACCTGGATTGGAAAATTACTTGCTCGCGGTTCCCTTCATACTCCCCTCCTTATTCAAAAAACTATTTTCAGCATGGGTGAGTTTCACCGATGGCGCTCTCGCGGGTTCCAAGAAGGTCATTTACCTGACGTTCATCAGGGTCATAGAGGAGGTGAACGAGGTTTTGTTCGTGTGGTTGTGGCTGTATGTCTTCAAGCTGCATATTGCCTTCGGGTTCGCGGGTGTTGTTTTCATCTTGAGCTTCGAGCATGCCTTCCCGAAATTGATCAAGACCATCATGGGGTTTGCGTTCGTGCACCGGAAGATAGTAAAGGTGAAGGTGAACATGTGGCAATCTTTTATCGTGCCTACCATCGCCTCGCTACCGCTCGTATTGACCAGCGTCCTGTTTTACTTTTTTGCCTTGGATCCATTGAAAGAAGCTTTCTCTTTCATGGGAGAGTGGGCTGCAATCGGCCCCATAGTAATCATGGCACTGGTAGCCATCATCATCATGCCCCTCTTCGTCTACATGCCACTATCAGGATACCTCGGCGGTTGGGATGACTTCCAGCTCAAGACACTGGAAAAAGCGATCATGTTGGTCGGCCCGGTGAAACCTTTCATCAAGATCTTCTACAAGACCATCACCTTTGGTACCAAGCGATCGAAGTTACATAACAGGTTCAAGATAGATTGGACTGATGCCGCCAAGGAAATCAACGAGTTGATGGATATCAAGCGGCAACAGGTGGAGCAAGGTATCTGAGATGGCACGTGCTTCCATTCAGCATCATGTTCACGGGAAGTATAACAACTGGCCCACGAATCTTCTTTATATTCTGCCCTCCTATCTATCGCGTGGTACCATTACCAAACATATCTATTGAGATATGACAACGTGATGCATCATGGGTGACACGCTTATCGTTTATGGAACGCGCCGAGGTGCCAGCGAGGTATCTGCAGGCGTTATCAAGGACATCTTGGAAGGCGAGTTTGGCTTGGATGTTGACGTGTTTAATGTGAAGCAGTTGGATAAGAAATTCTCTTTGGAGCCATATGCCAACGTGATTGTTGGTGCAAGTATAGCCTTGGGTCGCTGGGCGCGGCGTGCAAAGAAATTCTTGGGAAAAAATGATTTCGCTGGTAAGAAGCTTGCCATATTCATCTCCTCGGGTTTCGCTGGCGAGGCACTCAAGGAGGGTAACGAGAAGAAATACGAGAAAGCCATGGAAGATTACATGACACCCGTGGTTCAGGATTTTCACCTTGATCCCGTGTCCACGAAGGGACTCGGGGGCTGGTGGAAGAAAGACGTAACTGATTCTGACAGCTATAACTGGAACCGAGATGACGTGGAAGCCTGGGCTAGGACGCTCGGGAAGATCTTTGTTGGTTGATCCCGCTCGACTTGATGATCCTGCACGCTCACCTTCCCATTGCTACCTTTTTCCAAATCATCATCATGCCAGATGGCTACTTCAATGGGGGAAAACGGGGAAAGAAAATGAAGGTGGAATGCTCGCTCATTACATCAAGCGAAATAGCGGTTCACGATCTCACTCGCGCCATCGAAAGCGTTTTGGTTTCCCGAGAAGCTGGCTACTTCCATCCCGTAATTCCTCTCGAAATCCCTCACGAAGTTCTCATGTGCTGTTTCAGAGGCATGGGTCGAGTATTCTTCCAAGAGCACGCACAAGAATGCAGGACGTTCGATGATGCGCAATTCCCTTTCCTTGAATAGGATAGTCTCGATGGCACGGGCTACCTTTGTCGATTCGTTGAAGATGGCGGTAATCGCAGTCATGGCACCCGTCAGGAGCTGGACATCACTGTCTGTCATTGCCTTGTCGAAGATCCGGGAGAACATTGGGATTCCCGACCGAGAGTAAACAAGGAGGAGTTGGACATGTTGCCGTTGCAAAAGCCATGGCGTGTTGCCCACCTTGTAGAACGTGATGCCGACGATAAGCATACCGATGGATTTGAAGAGGGTAATGTTGCCAATGATCCTGTCCATTTCCAACCACCCTGGCGCCAAGTTGAAGGTGACGGGAGCAAATGCACCGAGCACCTGGGAAAACACGATGCCAATCATCAACCATTTAACGATAGACTTCTGCTTCTTGCTAGTTGCCTCCCGGCGCATCTTGATGAAATTATAGACCAACCATGTAATCGAAGCAATGGAAAAGACCAGCAAGAGCACCCCGCCTAGTGTTCGATGCTCGAAAAAGTATACATGCAACCCGCCTTCCACTGAATGGATGATATTGGGATCTGAAAGCATCGTGCCCGAAATCATTGTAACCAAGGATATGAAGGCAACCAGTTGCCAGTTTAATAGTCTATCCTTGTCGAATAGTTGGAATACTAGCAGGAGAGCGAGCATGGAAATCAAGTCTAGCAACTGAGCGGCGATAAAAGTTACTTGTCCAGTTGCAGGAGAGGGTAATATCGAGGAAATGACATTCAACAGGTTCGCGATCCCAGTGGTGGCGAACATGAGTGTGAGGAATGCATACATTTTCTGGCGTTCCTTGATAGCCTTCACCAGGAAATACATGAAGAAGATGATGATTGGCGTGAAGAGTATGCTTGGAATGAGGAGCGAGCCGGGATTAGTTGGTGCTTGGAATGACGCTGATTTAGGTAGCGTGATGGTAATTTCATTCATTTTCGGTGACCTCACTGGTTTCGTGGGTGCGTTCCTTCATGACGCGATCCATGATTTTGAGTAAAGCGACGGCACTGAATGGTTCCATCGTTCGGGCGGAATCAGTCACCTGCTCGAGCATGATTTCCAACTCGTGCGTTTTATCCAACATGGTGGTGAAAATTGCAGCAATGTGTCCAAGGAATTCTTTTGCCGTGGTAAGGACGTTCATTGCAACCTCTCGATCACTGCAATCTTCAAGCTTTTTTTTCAAGATATCGATGTGGATATTGCCGAGAATGAATTTCTCGAACTGTTTCAAGGGGAATGCTGCAGCCGTGATTTCGAATAGAAACAGGATCTTTTCTGCCGCCTCGCTCATGAGTGTCTTGATCCTATCATGCCCCTTTTTTGTTATGCCGTAACGCTTTTGAGCCCTGCCATCCACGATAGATTCATGAACATCAACGAAGCCCTCCTCGTTGAGCTTGTTGAGTAGCCTGTAGGCGTTCGTCTGAGGAATGTCAAAATCGTTCTGCAGCTGGTACCCCGTTATACCACTAGGAGAATTCTGCTCGATGATCCACAAGATGGCCATGTCTCTAAACTTCTTGAATTCTGACAAGGGACCGATGGGGGATAAACCAGGGCGACCAAACATGGAATGACCTCGCGAAAGGTACAAATGGAGTACCTTTTCCATCCTTAAAAATATTACCATTCAGGGAATATATGATCAATGGGAGCATTTCCAGCTAGGGATTACGCGCTCCATCGAGTATTGAGGATGCCCACGTAATTGCATCACGGCAGATGCTATCCATATTCTCCAATGGCTTGTAAAATTCAATCTCTCCAATGATGGTATTTCCATCAAGTTTTTCCTTCATTTTTGCTAGTGTCTTGCCAGGCCCGCCATCATGGGTGCTAAAAATGGCGATTTTCTTCCCCTTCAAGTCTATCTCGTGGAAGAACGTCCGAAGGGCTGGGGCATACCGCCATGCCCACACGGGAGTGCCAATGAAATGCACTTGATACTCCCGGGGATCGACATGGAATGGCTCGAGTTCAGGTTTTTGCCGCATGAGCACCTGCTTTCCTCCCCAGAAGTACCTGGAACCTTTCTCGGGATTCACATCCTTGACGGGCACGAGCCTGAGGATATCGGCATCAATGGCATCGGCGATCACTTCTGCTACCAGTTTCGTGTTTCCCTCAAGAGAATAATATGTTACGAGGATTTGATTCATTTTTTTATCACCTTCCTTGCGTTAATCCATGGATTGCAAGATGATCATCCATCACACCTTTAACTTTTTTGCCAAGAAGTCTCCCCTCACTCACGCGGATGTAATTCACTTATTCCATCAAGCCGTGATACACTGGTCCTCTCCATCGATTTCATACTTGCTTTCACCACGTCCTTGAAAGCCCCATAATTCACGTCGGATTGTTATGATGGGAAACGGGAGATGATATTCACGTCGGAGTTAAAGAAGTGAACGATGGCATTTCCACGATTATGAATGATAGCGCGATCGAAATGCTTGGGTCTTTTTCACCTCCCGTTGTGGCAAAATCCTTTCATGATGCCCAATTCAACCGTTACTTCAAACCCAGACAATCCGGACATCGATGATCTCCAGCTGTCGCGGTTACCTGGATGGGTGGTAACGGGCACCCGCCGCGGGCGCGTGTAGCCCCCGGGGATAATGGAGCGACCTGGATACCCCGCGCCGCGTTGAGGTTGCTGTCAAGCGTGGGACCGCATTCGAGGTTGGTGCAGCGAAACTGCTTCCCCTTACTCTCGCGGATTTTACCGCAACGGTTGCATATCTTGGAGGTGATAATCGGATTCACGGTCACCCTTGGCTTTTTGCTCGTGTGAAGACACCCGGCAATACACGGCAACCCCGGCATCTCCCTATGCCTCGATCTCGTTCCTACCACCAACTTCTTCAAGTTCCCCGGTGATGCCCGGATCTCGGCCAAGCTCACCCACCGGTGCCCGCCGGCCGTTTGCGTGCATGATGTGTCCCCTGAAATCTCCCAACGATGCAATGTCTTGACAGCCACCCCGATTCTTGCTGCCACCAAGCCAATCCTTACCCGTATCACCATCCTCAGGTGAAACGCTCATCTCGTCTTCTTCTAGCCCTGCACCATCCACACGTTGTCTAGGCACGTCCGGGAAAAATTATGCTGCTAGATATCCCTCCATGAAAATGAAGAACGAGAACGTGGAGAATTTCTTGCCAACAAAGTTATCTGTGCTTCTTGAGAAAGCACCGTGGATCCGGCCCGAATAATCCCAATCCGGCGGCGTATGCCCTGGACCTGCACCCCCAGCAGGTGCTTGAAAGCATGCACGTCTTGCACGTATTGGGTAAGTTCCCTTTATCCTTGAACTTCTTGAAGATCAGGTGATCCCAGTGGGACTTGACAATCTCCTTCAAGTTACCTTCCTGGTGCAGGTTAGGTGCATCAGGTTCCCTGATTGTGGCACAGGGAGTGACGGTCCCATCGCATAGAACTGCCAAGGTGCTTGAACAATATTGTTTGTTGACACAATTCATGGGAAGCATATCCACTCCCGCTTGTGCTTTCATGCGGTTGTATACCCTTGCAACGGCTGCAGGTTCAGGGATGAATCGCGCAAGATTCTCCCGTGATTGACCAGGCCGCAGGTAGGTGTGATATACGTTTAAGGATGTGGCAATGCCGAAGTGTTCCTCGAAATAATCGATGGTCGATATCATGTCAGAGGCGGGTTGCAACCCGGTGAAGGTTACAGAGTTCAGCATCTGCGAAGACGGGTATCCATCTTCGAGTAGAGCGTGGACACTCCCTAAGATGCTGGAAAGGTCCTTCCGCGTTCTGCCAGGATGCAATCTTTCATACAAGGTAGGATCCACGGTAGATACATGCACGGAGATCAATCCATGCATGCATAGACTCGCGCAGGACGCCCGCAGGTCCTGGTCAACCAAGGGCAGCCCCCCCGTCCACAGGTTATTCCTGAAGCCGAGTTCCCGGGCGAAAGCCAAGTGTTCCAGAACGGATGAACGGAGCAAAGGTTCCCCTCCAAGCCACTCGATTGCTGAGATTCCCATGGCCGCTGCATCCACGAGGATCCCTTTTACCATTTCATCATCGAGCGTGTTTTCTTGAGCGGGAAGCGCGTTCATGTAGCAATAAAGGCACCCTTGGCTGCATGCATCCCCTAACTCGAGTTGCAGGGAATAGAAGGAGTCATTTTCCCACGCGTCATTCAATGCATCCTGATCTATCATGGTTCCGGAGATCCTGACCCCGTGGTTCCCTTTAAAACTTTGGGTGGCACGAAGCAGGTTCTAGGAAAGAGTTAAAAATCTCGCATCAGCAATAATTGCAGGATCATGCCCTCCAAGAATGCAACGGAAGCTGTAGGAAGGACTCCTGTCAACGAGTGGTACCATCCTTCCTTGTTTAAAAAAATCCTGATATCATTTGCCTTTTTTTGCACTTGGCTCCTGATCGTGCCGATTCCCTTTTCCCTCTTGGTGTTCGAACGGCATGACCGGTCATTCAAGAAACGAGTCCGGCGGAACTTGGTGTATCTAGTCTCCTTCGTGGCACTCACGATAACTAGTGCCGTCATTTCATTGGTGATGTTCACCCAGGTATCGCTTGAGCTTATTCCCGGAAACACGTGGGATTATTTGCATTCAATGCAATGGGGGGTCCTGGTGAACTTGGGATGCATGCTCGCCGCGGCAATGTGCCTAAACAGGTTTTCGAAGAACATCTATCTCACCGAGGAGGTATTATTAGGCATGAGGGAGGGAAATGGCTGGGAAAAACTCTTCAGGGCGTTCAAGTGGAAGAATAGCCGCAACATGTTGCAGTCTGGCAATGAAACCTTGTTAAAAATAAAGAATGCATCCATCGTGCTGGCAATGGCGAATCTAGCCATGATCATCATGTTTCCATTGATGGATATCCTTCCCGTTATTGATATCATCGAATATTCCGTTACATTGAATGATCAATTGCTTCAAATTCACGGCGTGGGTGAAATCGTTATCATTGCCACGTATATACTCGTGGTAGGTGGTATATTCTTGATTTCAAACATGCTTACTTGGTTTTACGTGGGACGTGCAATTAGCTATCATGGTCGTTTCATGGCCACGCGTGGGAAGCCTGTTGGTACCATCGTGAGGCTTTCTGGGTATGTCATATCAATACAAGCCTTCTTGCCCCTGATCATTTCGCTTTTCTCGTCAAGATTCATACTTGGCATGATCCTGACAATGGTAACATCAATTATCGCCATGCCCTTTCTTACACTGATGTACCTGAAATTCAGGAACGATCCTGGAAGCTTGATTCTAGATCCGAAAGTCTTGCGAGTAAAGGTGGAGGCGGGATTACTCGATCCCGTGAAAGTAAGGTACGAAAAGTTCCAAAAACGCAGGTATCACCTCAACAAGGCAATGCATGTCTTTTTGGTGGTCATAGTCTTGGGAATCGTTGTACTCAATGCTTGCATGTGGTTTCCAGCAACGAGGTTATATGCCACTGCAACCGAATGGTACGAATGGGGATTTTACGCGTGGGTGGGTATCTTGATGACCATCCTGCCGCTTGTCCTCTTGTGGTACATCAGGAACGTGCATGCTCGGCGTATTCTCATGGCATATTTCATTGGCACTATGTTCCTCTTGGTTCGCCTATTCCTTGATGTGATGCCTCTCCAATCTCCCGATGCATTCATCAGCATTGATGTTGCCCAGTTCTTCTATCCAATGCATTTTGGTGGGCGCGTGAGCTATACCGGTTTCTTGAATACCTTTGCAACTGGAACAAAGCCGTTACACGTGCTGCTGGTGGTCTCGGTTTTTTGCTTGTCCTTTGCAGGATTTTACGTGCTCAAGCGAAAGGCATTCCCATTTCATGTGGATCAACCAGGCACCAGGGAAGAAAGGCGGTGGTTAAGGGATTTGAAGAATTTCATCATCAAACCACGTTCAAGCATCATGCACCGTGGGAACGTGGTGTCCGTTGCCTTGTTGGTGGTGGTTTCCGGGGCGTTGATCACTTTTCAACCCCCCGTGGAAAAGGTACTTCCCCGTCCGGCTGACCACCAGATGCAAATCTCGTTCTGGGAAGGGGGACTTCACCAGCCAAACGAAACATTGCAAATACTCGGTGATAATGATGTTATCTTGTACGGTTGGGGCTTGGATAATGATAATGCTGCTGCATGGGCAAATGCCAGCCGATATGCAGGCTATGGCATCAGGCTCGTGCCGACAATACACATGCCACTCACGTTTGACGAGCTCGCCACAACCATTTCCCATGCGGATGATCGGATCGATCGATGGGAATCCCATGGCTTGGATAACGACACGTACCTTGGCTTCTGCTTCGACAAGGAAACCCGACGCGGCGTCCATTATTTCAATCAAACGGAATACATCGAGGCAGTGGCTGCCGTTAATGGTTTAGCAGAACATATCGTGTCACGGGGATATGGTTTGTACTTGACGGAATACATGCTCACCATCAATGATTTACTCGATGGTGACGATGATGTTGCCATCAATAACTTCGATCCCTTCGATCCGGACTGGCCGCTCGCGCATTTTGACTGGATGATATACCGTGATGAGGGGAACATCAATTATAATGAACCCTATCCATACTTCACCTACGAATGGGCACGATGGATCAAACACTTCATGTTTCAGATGGGTGGGGAGGCTCTGTTCTCCAAGGCTTCCATGTCTATCGGCGTTGTATCAGATAGGATGCCCCTCTATCGGGATCCTGGCGGGTTCGAGGAATTCATGATGGATGTGAAGATCTGCCACGCGATGGAAATTCCAGAGATCATCATTTTTTCCTTGGGCGGCGAGGTAGATGGCAATTATTTTCTCGGGAAATGGGGTGACGAGGCGGTTCAAGCCATGGTCGACGAGTTGAATGGCTACGTTGATGTTCGGGTGCCATTCAAGCGCAGGTCCACCTTCGTGGGAAACCTGAAAAGCAATGATAATCCTCTCGGTTCGGTTTTTGGCTTCATGTACCAGGATTACTGGCTTGAGGATTATATTGGATATATGACCATTGCTTGGTTGAGCCTTCTTTTCATAACACCGATCTTGTGGACGTTCTTGGGATCTAAGAGTAAACCGAGTGCGAATGGTGGTTTAATGGGAAGAGGAAGCAAGCCAAGCAGTGATAGCAGGCAAGACAAAGCAAGACTCGTGATGATGATCATCCGCATCGCATTAGTTGCTTGCATGATCGTGGCATCTACATGGATCACGGGATCTCTCATGAATTTCACGAGTTTCCAGGCAACTTCCTAGGTGCGAGGCTCGGATCATCCCATTCATTTCCGTGAAAAAATCCATGATCTTGGCTAAAACGTGAAACCCCAGCCTACCACTCCAATGAGGAAACTCCCCGTCCAGCATGCAAGTGCTATAAAACCGGGTATTCTTGTTTTCCGTCCACGCAATCCATCAAGGAACGCGATCATCCCTGCCACGGTTCCCGTTATACCAAGGCAGGCGTGAATCACGTGAAGGATGCTGGTAGGGGTCAATCTTGGTGCTTCCAACCACGAAAGAGCTAGTCTCCAAGAAATGGGAATGGCGTTTATCACGTTCGTGATGCTTAAACCAAAAGCAATGGTGGCCAGGATACCGTGCAATTTCACATGGTGCTTGTTCTTACATTGCAGGATGGTGGCGATGGCAAGGAAAAGTAATGCCAAGGAGCCGAGATAGGCATACATGTGATTCAATAAGGAATCCACTATCCATCCGAACACGTTTGTTACATCGCGGTTTCCCACCTGCACGCTAATGGTGATGCAAGCGATATTTGGCATTGAACCTCCCGGGCTACGCACGTATAGCAAGATTTCCCGCGCTCCCCGTGAATGGGGTGCCGTGAACGTGAATGTCACGGTGATTTTACCCGCAAGTGGATTCAAGTCGAAGGTCGAGCCGTCCGGAACGGTGTCAGTGGGATCGATCAGGAACTGGTCATTATCCTTGCTTTCTGGATGGTAGCATATTATCCCACCTGTTCCCGAGGCGTTGACGGTAACCATGAAGGTTTCACCAGGTTTCACTTTCATGGTGCTGGTGACATTGGAGCCGATTGCATATCCCGAATCATCATGACAGTTGCAATCATCCAGCCATGGATGCGCTGTTACATTCCCCAGCCATGGTGAAACAAAGTAGGAGATGGTGACAAGGAGTAAAGGCAGGAGTGATTTCTCGCGCGTTTTCTGCCTTGCATCCGTTATTCCCACCAATCTAATCCTCTCCCTTATCCAATGCTTCCCATGCCAATTCCTCGATATTCAAAACGTCAAGATTGATTTCTTGTCCATCTTGGCGTAATTCCTCCTTCACCTTGATGAATTGATTCCTGCAAAACGGGCACGCGGTCACGAGGGCGTCGGCTCCAGTTTTGATGGCTTCAAGAAGCCGTTGTTTGCCGAGTTTGATGGATTCGATCGGATGGCTGACGCGAAATCCACCGCCCGCCCCGCAACAACGAGCATCGTGGTGGTGATGCTCCATTTCCAGTAACGTGATACCTGGAATTGCATTGAGGATCTCACGTGGCTGCTCGTAGATCCCTACCCCCCTTCCCAAGTGACAAGGATCATGGTATGTGACTTTCATTTTCACCTGCTTGAAATCAATCTTTTCATTCCTGATTCCCTCAAGCAGGATTTCTGTTAAATGCCTTGAAGTGAATGGAAACGTGTTTCCAGCAATCTCTTTCCACCGTTCTTCCATGGTTAACAAGCATCCAGGACATGATGTTATCATGGTTGTAATTCCTTTCGATGCAACTCGATTCATTATTTTTTTGATGGCATCATTCACTTGAAATGATTTCTGCCTCGGATTGGTAACCGCCCTTGAACGGCACTCCAATTGACCCGTCCTGATGGCTGGACCCATGCAACATTCATTTCCCGCACCGAAGATGACGGGGGAGACGACCAGTGCTTTATTCAACAGGTTAATGCAATTTGTTGCACATTCCTGCGCCCGGTGGGTTAAGGTGCATCCCAAGAAAAACCCATTTGGATTTTTCCTGTCCCCGCATGTACCATTCTCAACCTTATCGGGAAAACCACTGGATTCTTCCCCGTATGGATTCCCAACTGTCGCGATTTTCTCGATGAAATTGATTCGGGAATCCCTACCTGAATTCAAGTCATCCTGCGTGAGATATCGTGCACCCTCGATCAAGTTTACCATGGGCACGTTAAAAGGACACGCTTCCCGACATGCAAGGCAAGTCGTGCACCATTCCAAGACATGGCTTAATTGATAAAGCTTAGGTGTTCCTTCGATGATATTTGAAAGCAGGTTTCGCATGATTCCTGCAGGGGATCGTGCTTCGGATTGTTCCAGATTGTACACGGGACATGCATCCTTGCATGCCGTGCAAAAACTGCATTTTTGAAGGTGTTTTCTCTCTGGAATTTCCCCGAGGGATAATGCCTGCTCGATAGGCTCAGTTCCTTCTACAAGTTTTGTTTTACCGGAGATTCCTAATGCACGCCTGAAACTAGTGCGCAATGAAGCAAGCCTGAAGTTCAATCCAAGCATCACGTTCAACCTGGCATGAGAAATGATGCTAGTCGTGCGTTTCAACGGGTTCATGATTCCATTGGGATCGAAATCACGCTGCATTTCAAGGCATGCTTTCCATTGCTCTTTCCGGTATTTCTTGAAATACGGGACATTCAACAATCCTTGGGTGTAATTGCCTGCTCCGATCTCATGCATGGTTTTCTTGATGCGGTGCATTAATCCGAGCATCATGAGGAACTTGCTCCAACGCGTGGGATGTGCGGTGCAAGAGACCGTTAACCTCGCCCTGCCATCCAGCGAGAGCATGAGATCCAACCGGGGCAAAGGTGCATTGATCTTTCCAGCAAGCTCATCGATCTTTTTCATGATATTCGGGATCTCATCCGTTTTTACTAGATATACATCAACTATATTCACCTGGGAGCCATTCTTGCAGCTTAGCCCTTGTAATTCCCGGGAGAACGGGCTCGATCTTGCATCCGGATTGAAGATAGACTCTCCCTGCATTCTCATGGGCGTTTTTGGTGTGATCCCTTCCAAGTATTCTCTTACCTTGCATTGCTCTTGTCTTTCCATCGTGATCACCCGAAGTTGGCATGATAACCCGTTTTCACAGGTCCCGATTGAAGGTACTCGTGAGAGGTGCACCGTATGGATCGAGGAACCCTTGGAATTGATCTTGAAAAGCATCGCGAGCACGGATGCAATCTCCCCGCTAGGAATTGAAAGGATCATCGAAGAATGATCATGGTGGTTCACCAGATTCATGGATATGGAACTAATTATCCCCGTGGTTCCCTCGCAACCGGCAATTGAATGAATTTCCGCCCCATTTTTAAGTTCCTCCGTTATTCCGTTGGGTCGCACCACTTCCACGCTAATCAAGGCTTCTTGCATCGTGCCGTGGATGAAAGACCCATACCCGATCCCTGGGCTGCTTGCACACCATCCCCCGAACGTGGATACATGAAAGCTCGTTGGGAACATGGGAAGGTCCATTCCATGCTGGTGTGCTAGGGCACGGATGCTACCAATGGAAAATCCCGCACTGGCAGTAACTCTTTTTTGCCTCACGTCGATTTCAAATCGATGCTTCAACCGTTTCAAGTCCAATACGATTCCACCGCTGGAAGCCACGCTGGATCCCGTGTAATTGCATCCTGCACCTCGCGGGGTTACCGGAATACCATGAGTTGAAGCATGATCCAAGATGAGCTGGAGATCACCAGTGGATTCTGGCCATGCAATGACTTCAGGGAGATCCCGTGTTTTCCATCTCCAATGAAAACACGGGATACCTGAAAGATCTCCGCTCGTTGCAATCCTGTCCTCTATCCTTGTCGAGAATCTGTGAAATGAGGCACCCTTCAAATCTGCCAAGAATTCCTGCATCGCTTGCGTGTTTCGTTTTCTCATGGCCTCTGCTTGCCTTTCATTTTCGCATCAATTGTAAAGAATCCTGCCCAACAAGAACACCTGATAAGGGCAGTATTCAATGATAATCCCGATATTACCAATGAAACATGACATATATCGAAACCCTTGCAAATTTGGGTCGTGACATTTCAATTGATTTTCATCGAAATCCCGGTAAAGTCTAAATATGAAGTACTTTCATTATCAATCCGGGTAATCTCGAATGGGGGTCCCGAGTCTCATGGTGCGAAAAACCCTAGGTGGAGCACTCCCACCATCCGTCATTGGTAGCAAGTGCGTCAATACTAGCAGGAGGTTATTGTTGGTCACGGCATGGATGCTATTACTTGGTTGTATCGAATATTTCGTGTTCACCCACGCTGCTATGGTATTGTATCCTGGGGGGAACGCCTTGAACGACATGGCAACCGGTTACTCGTATTGGTACAATTATTACAGTGACCTGGGCATGGCCCACGCTTGGAATGGAGCAGTGAACCTCCTCTCTGCGTCTCTGTTCATTCCATCAGTGATAACGTGGGCTATCTTGAAAGCACCGTTCTTCATACTCCTTCCAACAGAAATTTTCCCTTCGGGATGGCTTCATACTCTTTCGGTTCTCTCCGGCATTGGTGAGGTGGGAAGCAGCATCACTGCGGTGGGCATAGCTCTTACACCTCATGACATGATGCATCAGGCTCACGTGATATTCGTATCCTTGGCGATTATATTCATGGGACTCACTGCCATTTCCTGCTCCATCTTGTTGCTAAAATCATCCCATAAAAAGGTCGGGGTTGCTTTTTCCATTCATGCTATCACCTGCATCATGTATGGACTGGTCTTCATCGCCCCGTATTTCACTTCAGTGCCAAGATTCGCCCTGTTAACAGCCGCGTGTCAAAAAATTATTTTCTTCACGTGGTTGGGCTCATCTGCCTTTTTGGCAATGAGATTTGCCCGGTTGCCATCAAAAGGTCACGCATATTAGGCGAGATCGTTTTCGAACCACCACGCCCAAAACTAAAGGACGTGGTCTTCTTTCACAAAAAAAGATAAAAAATCGTTTATGGAGAAAGTGGTTCAATATGAATTACACATCTCCATGAAAGAACCATGTTCCATGGCTATTGACCTGGGATCAAGCTGAATCACTCAGGGCTTTTTCAATATTGCTTAACAATCGATGTAACGTGAATGGTTTGTTCTTGAATGACATCGCCCCGATTTCCAAGGCTTTTTCCCTGATATCGCTATCCGCTGTGGTGAAAATGATCTTTGCATCAGGATCTAAATCGATGATCTTTCTTGCTACCGATATTCCATCCATGCTTGGCATCCGGTGATCCATTAGGACGATATCGGGTGGGTTCGAGAAATCCTTAAACATTTCTAGCGCATCGATACCATCATGAGCGATACCAATCACGTTGTGACCATGGTAAGAGAGGAGTAGCTTGTAAACCTTGGCAAGAACTGCCTCGTCTTCAACAATGAAAATGCTCGCCATCAGGCATCGCTCCCCGGGAAGTCAAGTATGAAGGTTGTTCCCTTCGTATAATCCCCGGCTATTTTATTCTTCACCTTGATCGCCCCACCATATAAATCCATTATCTTCGATACGAGCGAGAGTCCAAAGCCCATACCCTTCCTGTTTTTCTCGAAAGAATCTGAACGGTTGAAAATTGCTTCCTTCTGCCCATCCCGAATTCCCACTCCGTTATCCGATATATGAATCCGGAACATGATATTCCCCTCTTGGGTGATTATTTCTTTACCGGTAATGTCAATTACAACCATCTCATTATTATTATGAATAACAGCGTTGTTTAAGATATTATCGAAGACATCAATGATGAGTTCATCTCCACGAACTATCGGATGATCTGGAAGATCTTTCGTGATTACCATCTCCCTATCTGGATGATTATGTTCCAATAAACGGATCGACCGATTGATCACGTTTTCCAAGTTCATTTTACCCAGCTCTCTTTCATCTTGATTAAGAAGCATTAGTTTTCGAATATTATCGATGAGCTTGGATGCCCTGAGCACTTGTGATTTGATGCTATCCAATGAATGCTCCATTTTCGAAGTGATTTGGTGTTTAGTAGCCAAGATTTCAATGAATTCGGCAGAAGAAAGAATTCCTTGAAGGATGTTGTTGATATCATGCATGAGTAGATCCTTGAAAAAGTTTGCACGTTGGTATGCTCGCCTATACCTGTTTTCGGATTCCTTCAGTGATTTTTCCTTTTCCCGCAATTCCCTGAGATCCCGTCCGATGAAAAAGACGTTGAGGTTTTCACCCCTCAAGTCCTCCTTCAAACTCGCGTTGCATTCTATTGGAATTGCATCCCCGGTTTCAGTAATGAGGTCGATATCAATGGTAATTTTTCCATGCTTCCTGAATGCTTCTTCGGTTTGCGCCAAGTGTTCGATAGATTCTTGCGTCAAGAAGTCGTCCGGGGCGTGCATGGACCTGATCGTGTCGTCATCAAAACCAGTGATATCCTTGAAGGCTCTATTCCACCACAATGTTTGCCCCGTATTAAACTCGAATACGAAGAAGATGTCGTGTAGAGCATTAATGGCATGTTCGATGAAATCTTTTTGCTCCTTGGTGGTATCCAAGAGTTTTGAATTCATCAGGGCGATAGACGCGGCATTTGCAAACGCAGCCATGATGGATTTATCCTCCTCCCCGAATCCACCATCCTTGTTTGCCAAGCCAATCAAGCCCTCTACCTCTTGGTCGATGATGATGGGCGCGAAGAGAACACTTTCAAGAGTCACGTGTCCACTTGGCATGTATTGCATCCACTTGCTTTTGGAAAAATTGTTATCGTAAATAACGCACCCCTTCTTGTATGCTTCACCACGCAAGCCCCTTATTGGCATTGGCAGGTCAGGATCGACAGAGCAGGGCAATCCTCCAGAATCGAGAAAGAGCACCTCGTTTCTATATCCATCTTCCGAGAGCAGTGCCACGTAACCGGAGGTCGCACCCGTGAGGGTTTTTGCTGCTTCGAAGATTTGCCGCGCAGCCTCTGCAAAGTTCTTGCATGTTTCCTCGCAAATAGAAACCATACTTGATTAACCGTGTCTTGATCC
>WJJB01000154.1 GCA_014729935.1 Candidatus Bathyarchaeota archaeon
GCATGCAAGTTGCGAGCATTGGATACAATTTGACTTCATTCCCCTCCTGGTGATGGAGGGTGCAACCAGCATCAGGGAGTTCGCAGAAGGCGTGAAGCGGGCATACATCAAATCAATCTTATCGGGTGAAGTGCGGGATGCCATGAAAGATGTGCGCGCACGGGACCCCTGCCTCATCATCTTCACGACGGGATCAACCGGGTTTCCCAAGCCCGCTGTCCTGTGCCATGAGAATATACTCATCCAGAATATCGGCATAAAGGTCGCATTCGATATATCGGGAGATGATAGAATGTGCGTTAATTTGCCCCCTAGTCACGTGGGTTGCGTTACCGAGCAACTGGGGACGACAATTTATGCCGGGGGAATTTGCGTGCTTTTACACGTGTTTGATGCTGAGAAAACCTTGGAAGCCATCGAGGAGCACCAAGTGACCGCATTCGGCCAAATCCCGGCACTTTTCGCGTTAGAGTGGCGTTTACCGCATTATGACAAGTACGACTTATCGAGCCTCCGATTCGCCCTATATGGCGGTCAAGCGGTCACTCGTGAATTCCTTGAGAGACTTTCCACCATGGCTCCACAGCTCGGAACGGGGCTTGGACTCACCGAGACAGCGGGGTTCGTCACCTACACGCCATTGGATGGCACCGTGGATGATATCCTTGCTTCGGTGGGATACGACATGCCCTTGTGCCCCCTATCAATCCGAGAACCCATGCGGGAAGATGGAAGTGCCGGGCGGGAATTGGCTCGAAAGGAAATCGGTGAGATATGCTTTTCGGGGAAGCAAATATTCCTGGGGTATCTCGATGATCCGGAAAATACCGTGAAGACCATTTCCACCGACGGATTTTGTTACACGGGCGACTTGGGATACCAAGATGAGAAGGGACTCCATTTCGCTGGTAGGAGCAAGTTCGTCATTAAGCCGAAAGGATACCAGGTATTTCCCACGGAGGTGGAAGATTTCATCGAGCAGAGGCTGCCTGGAAAGGTGATCGTAGTAGCCTGCGTTGGTGCCCATCACGATATATTTTCAGAAGGCATCATTGCGTTTGTCGAGCGAGCACCTGGGGCAGACCTCACCAAAGAGGAGCTTGATAATGCGGTTAAGGAACTAGCAGCATACAAGCGTCCAACCCATTTCGAGATCTTGGAAGAAGGGGACATTCCATTGAATCGCGTGGCAAAAACGGATTACATGGCATTGAAAAAGCGTGCGGAGGATATCGTGGAGCGCTTGCGAACACAAGGCAAGTGGGACGCATGAGCAATTTTCAAGCTATTTCCTTTTTTCTTTTTTCAGGTGATTTCATTGGATTCCCCTGCCTATTGACCCACCACGCTTTTGAGACGAAATAAATGGGACCCGTGGCTTTCAGGTGGAAAAGGAGTAAATCCAATCCAGGATACCGTTCACCGAACATGGTCCCGAGTCATCGAATACATTTTCCAAGGACCACAGGCCATTAGCAAGGTTTTCAGTCCTCACGTATTGCTGCACGGATTCCAATGCTTGCTTGAAATCATCACGGGTAATACCTTGCGAGATGGGGGAATATTGGAGTTCAATGTCATCGAAAAATGATTTCAAGGCTTTCACCGGGAACACGGCTTTATCTTTCTGGAGTTGCAAGACGATCAATACGTTTAGCCCTATCAAGTTCCCGTGAATGTAGTGATCACGGGTGATTTCTTCGAGGCAATAGGCCAAGAAATGCTCGCCTCCTTCTTCAGGCCTGGCATCCCCCCAACCTTCGCAAAGATTGACCTCGTCCACGAATCCCTTAACCATTGCCCTGATTCCTGCATCGTTTACTTCTTTGATATCACTTGCTGCAGCCATTAATTCGTTAACAATATCCTTGGCTTGGTTGAAAACCTTGCGATCGAACCTATCATCGAAAATTTCATGGGCAATCAACCAATCACCGAGAGCAGTGCAGATCGAGATTGTATCGGAAATCCCCGCCCGGTTCAAGGAGGGCGGTGCTTGCTTGATCAATTCTAGATCGACTAGCACCCGCCGAGGTTCCACGTTGCCAATATACCGCACCTTGTGGTCGTGCCTGACCGCTATAGAGGTGCATAGCCATGCATCAACTGAGATGATGGACGGTGCAGTGATCAAGGGTAGTTGCCATTTCCAAGCCAAGTACTTTGCAGTATCGCATGCCGTTCCACCCCCGAAACCTACCACGCTGGTGGCAGGTACCTTGGTATCCCTTTCAAGACGCTCAAGGTGAGTCAAGCTCATGTCATGATTGTAAATTATCTTGATGGGTTCGTTATCCACCAATGGTTCAAGCAATACCCATGGCTCTTCCATGGTAACCAAGATGTAATCATCGAATCCGTTCAAGGTGCTAGCAAGTATATTTTTCCCGAATTCTGGTATAGCTTTCACCATGGTATATCATCACCGACTTCTGGGTTATCCGCGGCTTTCATCGTTCTCCCCTCTTGTGCCATCGCGTTTCCAAAACTTCCATGGCTTTGCTTCATCTCCACCTGCATCATCCACTATCCTAACACCATCATCAGGATCGATGGTGCTTGATGGATCTTCACCTGAGATTACCGTTATATCATCATCTTGGCACGTGTCAGGATTGCATCGCCTTGGATGCGGACTCTCCTTGATTTCCTTGAAGGAAATGATGGACTCAGAATCCGATTGCTCGCGTTCGAGCCTGGAAAATGGATCACTTTTCACGAAACGGATATTCAGGGGCGTTGCTGATTGTTCTTCCCGTGGTTGAACTGCATCAGGATTATTCTTGGTTTCGGAATCGTTCCTGTGGATGGTAATCGGTTGTTCCCCTGAGGGATGGTCCTTGATGGGAGGTGAAGCCGCAGATTGCAACTTTCCGGGTTTAACCTCGGTGGTGGTGATGAGTCCGTCGCAATTGGCGCATCGCATCATGGTGGCCATGCTTTGAAACGAGGTTCTTGCCAATTCCTTCACGCACGCCTCATGGTATACCGCACCGCAATTGCCGCAACAAAGGACCTGTCCAGTCCACCCTGCCAGTGAATCACTGCAAGCGGAACATGGGGCATTCGCGCCTTGCACCAAGGAAAGGGAAAAACCAAGGTTCTCGAAAAACTGGTGATGTTTTTCAGGAATGATATGGATGCCCTCTTGTTCTCTTGTTCGCGTCAAGAGCTCGCCCATGATGGTCTTGAATGACTTGTTGGAATCTGTATAGTGTAACGATCCTCCCGTCATGTTGGTGAGTAGTTGGAGCTTTACATCATCGGTGTAGACTCGTTGGTTCCCGACACGGATGATATCAACGTGTAGCGGGAAGAAAACCATGGGTTCGAGCATTTCCATCAAGGCATTTGCTAGTTCCACCGTTGATTCATCACTGGGTCCATCGCTCACGACAATAACCCGCAATGTCTTGTCTCTCGTGGTCCTGAAAGCCTCGATGAGATAGGTCGATGCGAGCATGAGCCCCTGCTCGATAGGGTGAGCTTGCTCGGTGAATTTAAGATTCTTGCCGAGAAAAGAGTCGAGTCCATCCTCGTCTTCGACGAGAGACTCCATGAATGTAGGATTGCATTCTCCCGTTCGGAAAACGACGATACCCCAGTTGCAGCTGGGATCAAACTTTTCCCTCTTGCTTATAAATTTCTTGACTTGAGATACCAAGGTTTTCTTGGAAACCACGCCATTATCTGCCAAGTCAAAATAGAATACGATGTCTTCGGAGCCCATGGATGGCACACCAGCATCACGTACAAGTAGTGGACTGGTATAAACTTTGAGAGATGATAAAGGATGGTCCCGAAGTGATCACGCGTGTCGCGTGGTGGTTCACGTTCCCTGAAGCAATTGTTCCCAAGGAGAAAAAATGAAATGGAAGGATCAATATCCTTCAGATTTGATGGTACCAAGGAGCACTCCGATATCACCGCGAATCGAGAGATAGGTGCCAGAATATGGGTTATATCCCCTCTTGAAGAGCTCAAAGTCATCGGTGTCCAACACGGGAAGGTTGTTCAGGTGCTCCGGCTGGTTAAACGTGGAGGCAACACGATCCAGGAGGATGGTTGCATTCCCTGCGAGGTCCAAGCTCATGTTCGTCCCTGCAGCGATCAAGCCATCTATAGTCTCGTTAAGCAGCCAGAAATACTCGTAGTCTTCGATGCCATCCCGGACCCGTTCCAAGCGCAAGGAGCTCACCGGCGTGTTTCCAGGTCCGATATCCACGAGGTTGGATTCACCGAACCCGGCATAGCCATAACCTCCATCCATGTCCATGCCATAATTGAAGCTCCAGTAAAGCCATCCCGGAATGCCA
>WJJB01000155.1 GCA_014729935.1 Candidatus Bathyarchaeota archaeon
GGGCTGGCAGGGAAGATATCGACGCACGCATGCTTGGCACCGGTCGTCCTTTCGTGGTGGAAATAATTCAAGGCATGAAGAGAGATTTGGATTACAAGCAATTGGAGCAAAAAATCAATTCTGTTACCGGAGGGAAGGTAACAGTCCACGGGCTTCGAAATAGTTCAAAGCAAGAAATGCAGGATTTGAAACAGAATTCTTCCAGGACAAGGAAGAAATACCGGGCCTTGTGCACGTTGGAAAGACAAATTGAAACTGAATCCCTTGAGAACATTAAGAACATCTTGGAAACCACCGTTATAGAGCAACAAACACCCAAACGTGTTCTTCATCGCCGTGCAGATAAAGTCCGTAAGAAAAAAGTGTTCGAGTTTTCCTGGGAGCACCCGCAATCCGGGAATGATAAAGAGATAATCCTTAAAATTGAAGCCTCAGGCGGTACATACATCAAGGAATTGATATCATCAGATGATGGAAGAACGGTTCCGTCCGTATCGGGCCTTTTAGGTCAGAAAGTTGTCTGCAAGGAACTCGATGTCATTGAAATCGTCCATTTATGATCTCTTGGATAGTTTCATGTCATATTCATCGAATTTGCGCCCGAATAGACTCAATGCTTCCACGATTATCCTATTTTTACCTACAGTAATCTTCGTGATACCATGCTTGTTCATGCAGATTGATTTTCCCTCGTTCAACACCGGGTACTCGCGTATCCCTTGGAAACTCCCCGTGATGTGGTACCAAATTCCATCATGATGTTCCCTGCAGTAGACATGTTTATGACCGGATATTACCAGTTTAACACCGAATCGTGAGAAAAGCGGTATCCATTTTTCCTTGATCAAGCGTTCCTCCGCTTTCATGGCATCCGCGTTCCGGGAGGAGTAATCCGGTCCGAAAGGAGGGCAATGGAAGCATGCAATGATCACTTTCGCATCGTGAGATGCCCTTTCAAGCTCAGTCTCCAACCAGTCCGTTTGCTTCTTGAAGGCATGCCCTTGGAGATGATTGGTTGAGAGCATGAAAAAATATACATTTGCCATGGAAAACCAGTACCAGTAGTGTTCATTATTTCTTGGAATCAGCCTGTATCTCTCCCTCACATCCTGCCCATTATCGTTCCCAAAATCATGATTGCCGATTACCGATTGCACTGGCCACCGAGAGAACACTTTCTTGAAGGTATTGAAAAAGGTTTTGAACTTTTCATCAACCGGTTTAGACACCACATCACCGCAGTTAACAATGAAACGAGGCTTGGTGCGCTTGATAATTCTCATGAACCAATGCTGGAAAACAGCCAATTTGTCTTGGATTTGAATATCGGAAACCGCCATGAAGCAAAATTCCCCTGAAAATGACTTTGGCTCTAAAGCCCTGAATTTACCACGGTATTGCACTTTTCCTGATAATGGATTCAAGATCGTGTAATGGTGCAACTTGCCTTCATCTGCATCACGCAGTGGAAAGGATGATATGAAAGCATTAGGTGTTGAATCCTTGATGGTTTTCCACCGGTTAGCACCATGAGCGCGAACCTTTAGGATTGACGGGGCGCCTCCGTGACGGTAGTGTATGCGGTAACTTGGCTGATCCCCCGGTTCCTTCACGACGTAAGGTCCAATGTTTCCCCGGTTTTCGTGCATGAAATAAAGCATTGCAAGATAAACAAGGATAAGGATGGTAAGGATTGAAAGAATCGTGATAATGATCCAGCCAATGAAATGCATCACGATCCACAAGATTTCAGGGAATGATTCAAAGCTCCCTGTATTCACGTATCTTGAAAAGAAGATTTTTTGCCTCTTCCTTGTTTAAACGCTTTGATCCCTTGTCAAAAAACACGAGCAATTCCTCGGGTGTATCGGGATTGATGTTCGCAATCTGTATTGCCGTTTTAAGGGGCATCTCATTTTCGGAGACAAGGTTCGAAATGACCTTTTTTGCGGTATCAGATTCAATTTTTGCAAAAACCTTGACATACTCATGCGTGCTTTTCAGGAAATAATTACGCCCATCATCTTCTTCCAATTCAAAGAGTTCTTCGGAGGTCAGTCCCCCTTCTCCTTCTTCAGCGGGACCTTCACCACCTTGAATTTCCTCAAGCTCTTCTTCCTCCGCTCTTTTAGCTTCTTCTTCAAGTTCAATCCTATCCAAGATTTCCTTGACTTCTGGGATCGAGATTGCCTTCTCTTCAATTATTTCTCTCATCAATTTTTCAATCCGTAAGTAATTTCTGGCGAAGGAGATGATTGGGTTTAAAGTGGGAACGATTCGTGATAACGTATTTCATTTTATTCTTATCCCTTACTTCAATGACGAATGCCTTTCCCCGTTTTTCGATGATTCGACCGGTTTTTCCATGGAAACGTCTATGGGGCATCCCCTTGTGAACACTTGAATCGATCTTTATATCTACCAAATCTCCAACGTCATACTTGATGAGGAGGCTTGTAAGAGGGCTCATTCCCTTTTCCCTGCATTTCTTTCTAAGTAATGAGCGTGTGCAAGTCCGGTATCCCTTGTGTTTTGTCATCTTAACCACGGAAAATTGAATCTTCATTGCTCTTGAATTCCCCACTTAATTTATACCTGATGTTCACAAGTTCTAGGCTTCAAGATGGAGAATTAGGGGAAGAATAAGGAAGAATTTGCTAGAAAAACCCGATATTGACTTGGTGGCAACCAATGTGATTCCAACGCGTCCCGTTCTTCCGTTTTCAACCCGAGAATGGAAGGATGTTTCGTGAATTGCCTGCAACAGCGCTTAACCTTCATGCCGGGAAGTCGCCCCCGTTCACGTGGGGGATTGAATCACCACTTTGCACGCTAAACTTATAAACACCCACTTGATTAGTCACGCCAGATCAGCCAAGGAAATACGTGGAATCGCAAGGAAGGAAGGAACCGACGTGAATATGATGAAGAAGATCATTATTCCCCCGTCGTACAAGCAATGGAAATCAATCCGGCGTTTCCCATTACAGCAGTCCCTCCGTGAACGTGCAATCCTTGAAACGATAGTTTTTCTGCGGTTTGCATCGAAACGCAACCAGCCACGTGGTAGAACCTGAAGTGGACTCGTTGGAAGCCCCTGCATTCATGCGGGGTAGTTCTCGTAATCATTAAGTAGTAGTATTGAATATATCTTACACGACATTATTACCCATCCATGGTGTAATCTTGAGGCTCTGAAGGATCGCAGGCGAAAATAGAAAAACATACACTAATCTAAATGTGAGCAAGATGTCCAACAGACGTAATCCATATTCGGGTTCGCAAAGGCGAAATTACAATAACAGAAACCGCGGTGGAGGAAGGGGAAGAAGGGGTTATTCTGGTCCGAAAAAATACGAGGATTACGCGTGGCAGCTTGATTTTCTCCCTGCTGGATACATCGATGATCCAAGGCCGAGGCACTTGAGGGATCCGATTTTGCAAGTTCTCGGGGAACGGTATTTTTCACTTCTTGAAATCATTCTTGATAGGCGCGATTTGGATGATTTCGAGTTCGAACCTAGCGCGAGAATCTTCATTGGAAGGGGAGAAGAGAATAAGATCGCTCACCGCGTGAAACGGATTTACTTTGATAAACTCTCCTTGAATGCTAAAGGTGAAATCACTCGGGCGCTGGAAGCAATCATTGAGCATAATCCTGAACGATTCCTGAATTTCTTCAATCATTCACAACCAATTACCAACCGGATGCATCAATTGGAATTGTTACCAGGAATAGGCAAGAAAACCATGTGGGCTATTATTGATGCTCGAAAGAAAAAGCTATTCGAAAGTTTCGAAGATATCCAAGAAAGAACGAGTATCACTAACCCAAAATCTCTCATCGTCAAGCGGATCATGAAGGAGTTGGAGGATAGAGATGAGAAACACCTCCTTTTTGTAAGGCAATAGAGATGGGATATCCTAACCATTATTTTCGCAGCAAGAAAGAGGTCAAGATTGCCCTGGATTCCATCGACATCACGCCTGCCAAGTACCGGGGTCAAAATTTCTTATGTTCTTTTCCTGCATTATCTCACGTCATGGAATCTTGCCAATTGGAGTCCAATGATGTCGTTTTGGAGATTGGGCCAGGTCTTGGAGCTTTAACGTTCCCGATGGCGGCATTAGTTAAGCTCGTGAGATGTATCGAGATTGAGCCAGCGTTTGTCGAGTACATCGAGCAGAGGGCAAACGAATTGCACCTACGGAATGTTCAAGTTGAGCGTGGAGATGCTCTTGAGGTTCCAGTGCCACGGGGCATCACGAAAATAGTATCCTCAATGCCATATTCGATCGCAGGTTTACTCGTGTCTAGGATTGCTGGATTTGTCTATAACCTCTCCATCCCGGCATTCATCATATGTCAAAAGGAGTTTTCGCAAAAACTTCAAGCATTACCAGGGAGCATGGAATACTCCCGGATAAGTGCAAACGTGAGATATCACGCACGTGCAAGGGAAATCATGGATTTATCAAGGAATAACTTCTATCCAGTACCCAGGGTTGATTCAGTGCTGGTAGAATTAACACCTGCATCCAAACGAGAAATCGAGTATGCATTATTTGAAAAAATGACTAGGATATTATTTCCTTTCAAGAATAAGACCCTGCGGAGGGCATTGATAATCCTCGGGAAGAATTCACAAATGAAGGATAGGATTAAGGCTTCCTTGAATCAGTTAGATATATTGAAAGCCAATCCCCGTGTAAGGGATCTTGACATGAGGGATTTTACCGAAATTGCGAATATATTTTCCTCAATAGGTCTATTCCGTGATTGAAAAGGTGGTTTCCCGTGAAGGACTTCTTCATGATAGAAAATGAAACCATTTCCATCCCCCGTGATAAGGGAATCTATACCCCTGCCGAGGATACGTATCTTCTTCTACACTTGATTACTGCATTCTTGGATTCGGGAACATCTTCGTCAATTCCAAGCGAAGCTACCGCATTGGACATGGGTTGTGGTAATGGGCTAATCACGTATCATCTCTCCCAAAGATTCACGCGAGTTCACGCGATCGACGTGAATCCCCATTGTCTCGTCCATCTTGGCACCATGTCCAGAAAACTTCCATCTCTCTCAAGGGTAACGTGCATTAGCATGGATTTGTTTTCTGGGTTCAAGACAAGTGGTAAAACACCCGAGTATCATGTTGCGTGCTTCAATCCACCCTACCTTCCCTTTAATGGTAATAAAACATTTCACGAAAATAGCCGAGTTAATGCATCACGAGGAAACGAAAATATGATTGATAAAGCTTTATACTCCAATGAGGGTGGAGGTGAAACATTGAGAATGTTCCTCGAGAGCATTCCAATGTACTTGGCACCTGGAGGCCACGTGTTTTTCGTCAAATCATCCCTCACCACGTTTGATGAATTTGATGCATTTCTTGCATGCAATGGATACACGCAAGTTTCAATGAAATCAGTACACATGTTTTTCGAAGATATTTGCGCCTATCACGTCAAGAGATGATTTTTTTGGGCACCCATGTTTTTCATATAACATGGAGCATCACGTCTCGGTAATCTTGGTTTCACCCGAGAAACCAGGCAATCTTGGTGCCATCGCACGTTCGATCATGAATTTCGGATTCGAAGACTTGATCATGGTGGACCCACGCACTCCCATCACCGAGGAATCTAGGAATTACGCGGTGCATGCACTTGAAATCTTGGATAAAGCAAGGATCATTAGATACCCAAATAACTGCGTTGAAACAGAAAAAGAAAGGATCTTGAAGAAATTATTCAAGTCTTTTGACTTGCTAGTGGGTACTTCATGCAGGATCTTCAAGGAAAGGACCATGCATCGCATTCCCATCACGCTTCGAGAGTTCATCGAGGATATGGAAGCTCAAATTGATCCCTCGAGCCTGAAGCTGGGGATAATCTTCGGGCCAGAAAGTTCCGGATTACCGAATCACGTGTTGAAACTCGTGGATATCTTGGTAACCATCCCCACCTCCGAGGTATATGCATCCATGAATCTCTCGCATGCCGTCTCGGTCTTCCTTTACGAACTTTCAATGCTGTTAGGAACCGGTTCATCCCGCAGGGAGGATATCCCTCTTAGCTCAAAGAAAAATAGGGCACTCTTATTTAATTTTTTTAATACGATGGTGGATTTTTCATCCTTACCCGATCACAGGACCCATCGGGCAAGGAAATCGTTCCATTCCATCATCTCAAGGGCACACGTATCAAGCCGTGAATTAACCCTTCTTCTTGGCGTGTTTAGAAACTGCGTGGAGGCAATATCCAAGGGAGGGAATGCAAATCGAGATAATTGATCAAAAGGGTCTCCTGTCCCTTCGCTTTGATAAAAGTGTCGAGCAGTATCCCGTATTTTGCCTGATTAAATCAACAATCGTCTTGAAATCCTGTTCAGGTATGCATACTCGCTTGTGTGCTTCCATTTGCGGGCTTGGTTCAGAATAATCCACCATAATCTTCGATATGGGATTGATCAAGCTCCCTAAAGCATCCACGGTAGCCTCTAGTTTGTTAGGCTTACCGGAGGAAAAAAATTCGAGCTTGAGGGGAAAGTCCATGGGTACCGGTTTCAAGAGGAAGGAATAGATCCCAAGATGCTTGTCCTTGATGAATTTTTCAAAATTAGTCCGGGGGTTGGGATTCACTATCCTTGGAAATGTTTTCATCATGAAGGACCGTTCACCCTCCTGCAAGAACCTGAAAA
>WJJB01000156.1 GCA_014729935.1 Candidatus Bathyarchaeota archaeon
ATGGAAGAGCGTGCCTTTCCGTTTCCCGCGTGCTCGTAACTCGATGGAGTAATCGTGGACACCAAGGTGGCACGTCTCGCACAGCACCAGCAAGTTATCGGGGCGGTCGGAACCGTCGTTTGACTTCCAGGCGACGTGGTGGCAGTGCAACTTGGAATCGCCAGACCGCCCCTTGCAGTGCTGGCACGTGTAATCGTCGCGATGGAGCTTTAGGGAGGGTTAGTTTACTCTTTCTCACCACCATCAAGCGGTGGGAGGGCGTCCGGGTCGAACGCGCGCAGGTAATGCTTTATCCTGTGCTGGAAGCGCGCCAGCTCGGGCGGGCGTAGGATGATACCATCATCGATGCACCCGTGCCTCATCTTCTCCAGCTCAAGAAGCTCCTCGTGCATCTCGTCATCCACTGGTTCCTTCACGTTGAGAATCCACGCCCGTTCCACTTGGTTCACGAAGCGGTGCTCTACATTCTTTTCATATACCTCCCCGTGCCGATCCAAGATGAAATCGCATGCATGATTCAAGGTATTGAACAATGTTGCCACGACCCCCTGCTGTGATGGCTTCAGCTTGAATTTCTCCTTCTTGTAGGCAACGAAATTCACCAGCACCAAGCGCCCGGGAGCATCTTCCCTATCTGCGAATTCATCAAGGTGTCGCTTGAGATATTTCACGATGGGAGGTGCCAAGACTCCCACGTGGAGCGTGAGTAGGGACCGTAGTTTTGCCTTCGTGACCATTCAATCCATCACCTTCCAGCTACACAAGCAAGCCCGGCCACTTAAGCGCTTCTACAACCGGCACGCCAGAATCGTGGAACCAATTATTTTGATGGTAAGAAACACCGTCTAAACAGTATCGGGGGAAGGCGGATCTCGTGTTCATATCGATTCTTTTCGTGGTTGTTGCTCAGCTGAAGCCATTCATGAGCAGGGAATCATTCTTGGACAGCTTCCCGAAAGAGGCGGTATCACTTGCCGCGTTTCACAAGTTGGCTCGGGATAAAAGCAGCGATGCATTCGCGGTGAGCTCCAACCAATAGTTTCGGTTGGACGACCAAAACTGCAGTTCAGGCAGGGATTCGTTCACGGATCGTTTCATGTACACGCATGCAAGTGATCGCCCTAGATGGTTCCTAGCAAATCATCCCGCCGCTCTTGGGCGATGCAAGCCCCGCAATTCTTTTAATGCAACCTTCATTTTAATCAATGATGCATGGTACTTGAAAGGAATCCGTGGCTTCACGCCACGGGCACAGACATGCAAGGTGAATCAAAATGGCAATGAACTTAGCCGGTCAACCTATATTGATATTGAAGGAAGGAACCGAGCGTTCCAAGGGCAAGGACGCTATCCAGTCCAACATCAACGCGGCACGGGTAATCGCCGACTCGGTGCGGACGTCACTTGGTCCCCGGGGCCTTGATAAGATGCTCGTCGACCAGTTCGGTGACGTGGTCATCACGAACGATGGCGCGACCATCATGAAAGAAGTGGATGTTCAGCACCCTGCAGCCAAGATGATGGTGGAGGTATCCAAGACGCAGGACGAAGAAACGGGTGACGGTACAACCACCTCTGTAATTATTACGGGCGAGTTGCTGAAGCAAGCATCCAAGTTACTCGAACAAAAAATCCACCCGACGGTCATCACCGAAGGGTACAGGAAGGCGACTGAGGAAGCCCTGAAGGTTATCGAAAGGGTATCCATCAAGGCGGATATCGACGACGAGGATTCCATGAAGAAGGTCGCCATGACGACCATGAGCACGAAAGTCGTGAATGAAAACAAGGCGCTTCTTGCCGACATAGCAGTGCAGGCAGTGAAAGCAGTTGCAGAGAACGTGAACGGTGAATGGCGGGTAGACTTGGATAACATCCAGATCCAGAAGAAAAAGGGTGAAAGCATCGATCAAACGAAGCTCATCAAGGGTATCATTCTTGACAAGGAAATCGTGCACTCTGGCATGCCAAAGCACGTGCGGGATGCCAAGATCGCCCTCATCGAGAGTGCGTTGGAAATCGAGAAGACCGAATTCGACGCCAAGCTCCAGATCAGCTCACCGGAACAAATGCAAGCCTTCTTGGATCAGGAACAGAAGATGCTTCAAGACATGGTAAACAAGATCGCCGATTCAGGTGCGAACGTCGTATTCTGCCAAAAGGGTATCGATGATCTTGCCCAGCATTTCATGGCAAAGAAGGGCATCATCGCTGTACGAAGGATCAAGAAATCCGACATGGAAAAGCTATCCAGGGCTACTGGTGCCAAGATCGTAACACGGATCAAGGACATCACCGCCGGGGATCTTGGAAATGCCGGACACGTCGAGGAACGCAAGATCATGGATGATTACATGGTCTTTGTTGAGGAATGCGCGTCCCCCAAGTCCGTGGTCATCATGATCAGGGGCGGTACCGACCTAGTGGTGGACGAGGCAGATCGTGCACTCCATGATGCATTGTGCGTCGTGAAGGACGTCGTCATCGAGAATGCCATCGTTACTGGTGGCGGTTCCATCGAGACTGAGATCGCCATGGGATTGCGGACCTTTGCCGATAGCTTGAGCGGGCGCGAGCAGCTGGCAGTCAAGGCATTCGCGGACGCCATGGAAGTGATACCGAAAACACTAGCAGAAAACGCGGGTCTCGACCAGATCGACATACTCATGAAGCTCCGCAGTGCTCACGGTAACAATAAGCCACATGTCGGCGTGAACGTGGAAAATGATCATGATCACATCGCGGACATGAAGGAGGCAGCAGTGTTCGAGCCAGCTCTTGTCAAGAAACAAGCCATCAAGAGCGCTTCGGAATGCGCAGTGCTCATCCTCAGGATCGATGACGTGATTGCTTCCACGAAGACCGAGGCACCACCTGGTGGTCCAGGTGGAGGCATGCCCCCTGGCATGGGTGGCATGGGTGGCATGGGCGGCATGGGCGGCATGGGCGGCATGCCCCCGATGTAACCAAGACATCCCATCCATCTCTTGCCCTTGGGCAAGGAATTTCTTCATGTTTTTTTTTTCCTCTCTTTTCTCTCTCAACCAATTAGTTTCTCTTGGACGTGTCCTTCAAAAAGCTAAGGCAGCATGAAAGGCTATTAAAGAAAAAAGAACATGATACAAATTATATTTGAAAAGATTGCCGCGCGTACCATCGAATCCAGTCAGGTTTCCGTCCCTCCCGCCAGCGGCAATCGCACGATAATTGAATCGCCGATATGACCGCGGGAACGAGTGATTTTCCCTGGATGCCGGTTTTTGGTGTACCCGTCAATATCATGGCTGGCATCACGTGGTGAAATAGCCGCTCTGTTTTAATCCCTTGCTTACCAAATTCTCCTTTCCTTGGTACTTTTTAGTAAGTGTAATTTCGGTATGCCTTGAATTGGCCACCAGGTAATCCTGATGGAATCTCACTAGCCAAAGCAGGGATCGAACGGGTTATGCGGCTTGCCACATTTCCTGCACACGGGTACCTTGAGATCCCGCTTGCTCTCATCGTGGGTGAGCAGATCCTCCCTGAGCTCTCCAGGTTTGGGATTTGGTGCCAAATCGGGATCGATACCAAATTCTCGCATCAGGAAGTCCCGCTTCTCGGGCAGGGAGAGAGACTTGAAATCACGAATTAGTTCTTGACGGGTATCGTAGTCGAAAATCCGCTTGGCTATCTCCTTGACGAACAAGAAATTCATCTTCTCCTGTTGCTTCCTTTCCTCCACGGGATCGATGCTTCCCCCCAAGTCCCGAGATGCTTCATCTTTCTCCTTCAATTTTCTGTATTTTTCAGTGAAATCACTCAACATTCATGCACCTTTTTCATGATCTCGCTATCGGAATCCCGAAACAGCGCGGCGAATGACTCCATACCGTGAAACGTGATCCCGCTACCATGGCAAGTTCTGGTCCCCCATTAATATAGTTGATCACCACGATGGCGGCATCCTCAAATGCTTGGAGCCTTACATGTACATGTGAAACCCGATGGTTAACGCGAGGAAAGGCGCTATAAAGGTTGGTATCGTGTTCAGGCAGAACAAGCACATGATCACCATCATCTTAGCGTGGTTCGTGACCAATTTCATCATCATGTTTGCACAATCGGGGAGCTGGACCCGTGCCATGAAGATCCTCTTTTACATCGAGGATGCAAGCTCCGCCTACGAGAAATTTTACAGCACGTATTCCGATTTCGTGGTATTCGGGTTGCTAATAGGCCTCATCACGGTGGATGCATTCAGGAATTACAATCCCCGTGAAACATGCGAGATCTTAGCACGTAGGAGCAGGAACCACGTGATCGTGTTCGGATTCACGCATCTCGGAATCCGCTTGGCAAGGTACTTGGAAGATCATGGAATTCCCCACGTGGTGGTCACACGTTTTCGTGATGACATGAAGGAACTGGTCCAGAACGAGAAACCCTCCTTGATGTATGACTCCTTGGACAAGCAATTCCATAGGCGCATCAACCTAAGAAAGGCAAAAGCGCTCTTCCTATGCGAAAATGACATCTTGTTTAACTTGGAGATCGTGGTGATGGCAAGAAGGATGAATAAGGATGCCTTCATTGTTGCCAGGTGTTTTAACGATTCAATTGCCAAGATCTTCCATAAATACAATTGCAAGACCATCTCCACATCTTCTGCCACCGCCCAGTTGATCTTGAAGGATCATGCTACCGATTTAACCAATAACATGCATATTATCGGATTCAATCATTTCGCGGAGCGATTGAGTTATTATGCGGCCCTCCGGGGTATCAAGAACACCATCATCGAGCATGATATCAAGCATTCCATGGAGATGAACGAGTACCGCCATCTTCTCGGTGAAAAGGAGAGGGAACTGGTTACAATCAACAAGAAGAACCCGATGAATTACAGAAATCTCCGGGAAGCGGGAACGCTCGATGCCGATATCATCGTGATCACCATGCATGAGAGCGAGGAAGTGATCATCTTGGCACAAGACCTCGTGGAAATGGTGGAAGGCAAGAAGATCATCGTGCGCATCTTTTCCGACGAATTGGAAAAGATACTGGAAGATTTCGGGTGCAGCGTTGTATCAACATCACGATACACCTTGGAGACGCAAATCAAGCCGATTTTCGAAACTGCTAAAAAGAACAAGGAGAGCACTGGAGCAATCAATAAGGGAAAGAAGAAAAAGAACATGAAAGGTATTTCAGGACAAAAGGAGGGCGAAGGAAAAACATGCTGAACGGAACGTTCCATGCATAACCGGGAAATTGTCTCGAGAGTAAACATGAAGATGTAGGTGCTCCTGAGCCACCTCGGCGGCTTCACATTAGGAGAGGCCCACTTGGACTTTCAAGTTCCCGAATATTTTCTCGAGTGCCACGGCGGCGGGGCTTCCAGGTGAGTATTTCATGATGGTCTGCATGCTCGCCACGCTCCTCGGAACGTTCATGTCAATGGGGATGTTACCGAGTAGGGTGTACCCGCGTTCCTTGATGAATGTTTGAATATCTTTAAACCCTTTCTCCCACGCGTCGCACCGGTTGATCACGATCCCGAATGGCAGGTTATATCCCTCGATCACGTTGATGACCCTGGAGGCATCGTGGAATGCAGCCGGGAATGGTTCCATTACCACGATCGCGAATTGCAAGCCAGTCAGGGTCGCCAAGACAGGGCAACCGATTCCCGGGGGTCCATCAATAATCATGAAATCAGCCTGCGGTGCATTTTCCTCGGCAAAAGTCTTAGTTTCAGCAACGGTCTTGCCGGATGTGCTTGCACCGATAATGGTCTCGCCGAATACCAGGGGAAACCCCATTTCCGTTGTATCGTGATAGATGGTACCACTATCAATGGGGCCAATATCAAACGCACCTTGCTTGCACAGGACTGCACATGACCCGCATCCCTCGCATGCGAGGGTATCGAGGATCGGGATGGAATCATCCACATTCCATCGAATCGCGTTGAAAATGCAGAATTGTCCTTCAACGCATTCCATGCATCCGATGCACTTCTCCTCGTTAAATGAAGCTTTCTCGGTGGTTTGCACTGGCTTCTTGTTCATGGTTTCGCCTTCCATGTTGAAAAGCAATGAAAGGTTAGGTGCATCAACATCGCAATCAACCGCCACGAGATCGAGCCCATCCCTTGCCATCATGTGGGCAATCGCAGCGGTAACCGTGGATTTGCCGACTCCACCCTTGCCACTCACGACACCTATCCTGATTTTGCCGTCTTGTTTCCTCATTCACGCAGCACCTCCGATATATTCGCGAATTCCCGTATTACCGGGTGATCAGCCCCGAGCTGTCCAGCCTGACCCACTATGGGTGTTCCCCTAGCGTAGGTTTCCATCACGTCCCTCGAAAGTGGGATCTTTGACACGATCTCTACACCATTTTTCCCGCAATACTCGTCCATGAACGAGTCATCCTCGACCATATCAAACCTGTTCACGATGATCTTGGCGGGTTTCCCGATGAATGAGAGCAATTCAAGGATGCGACCCAGGTCGTGCCTGCCAAGGGGGGTTGGTTCCGTGACGCAGAAAACCATGTCGGTCTCGCTCAACGCGTGTTCCACGTCACAATGTGCACCAGGGGCACTATCAATGATGATATAATCATACTCGCCTCCAGCGACGTGCTTGGTTAACAGCCGTTCTACCAACGAGATTATCACCATGGTGGTTTTAGCGCTTCCAGGGATGAGCCTTCCCACTTCTAGATCCAGAGATGGATTGACTTCCATCGAGAAGTGTTCTCCAATGAGTTCCTTCCGTTCGCTAATCGCACCCTCCGGGCATATCCGCATGCAAAGCTCGCATGACTTGCATAGTGGTTCGATGAGCACCGGTAGTTTATCCTCCACTTGGAACAACGCGTGGAACCTGCAAGTGGAAGCACAATTTCCACACCTAGTGCAAGCGCCTTCATCAATCAATGGAAAGAAACAATCGATGGTTCCATCAGGTTCTGGAAGCGTCAGTCCAAGCAGTATAAACG
>WJJB01000157.1 GCA_014729935.1 Candidatus Bathyarchaeota archaeon
GTTCTAGCTGTTCCACGCTCGTTTTCAAGGTGGCAATGGCTGTATCATGATGGTGCTTTTCCTCCTTGGCAGGTAGGAGTTCCCGTTCGCGTTTTCTCAACTCTTGCTCACGCTCTTTCAACTCCAAGTACCGTCGATGCTCACCAATTGTGTCATCGCATATCTTTTTTGCTTTACGCGCATCATCTCGTTGGGGTTTCAAGATTTTCATGCTTTCCTCCAAGGATGATATCTTGTTCTCATCTTTGAGTTTCATATCTTCCAATAATTCAAGGTGTTGTTTATCCTTTGATAATAATTCAATTTCTCCAGTGATTCTTTCGAGCTTGCCAGAAAGTACCTTCCGTTTTACTTTCTCCGATTCTAGCTTGGATTTTATTTCCCTTCTCTTAGATAATAAATGACCCTTGTCGGAAATGCTTCCTTTCAAGCGGCTGGCTTGGTTTTCTATTTTATTTATCTCTTCGGTAAAGAGGTTATTCACGTCCCGGTAATTCCGGTAAAATGTTTCATAGATTTCCAGGTTCAAGATCGGCCCGAAGATTTTCTTCCTCCTTGATGCCGTGAATAGGAATGGGGCCGTGAATGTACCTTGGGGAACTCCAATGGCATTATTGAAAAGGTCACCCAAGTTGGACGCTTGGTCTAGAGATAGATGATCTTTCAGCCATGACTCAAAATCATATTCTGAATTGATATTGTCAACGGTCATTCCCGTTGCAACGTGTTTCACGATGCGAAGATTACTTGTTTTCCCGAGAGTGCGCTTGATGGAAAATTGCTCGCCCTCCTTCCCCGTGAACCATAGCTTGACCGTCCCGTAATTCCTGGCATTCTTTGCACGGCGCACGTATTCCTTCTGGTTTTGTGGGAGGAAATTGAACATGGCATATCCAATCATGTTCAAGATGGTGGTTTTCCCAGTGCCATTAAGTCCAGAAAGAACATTCACGCCTTCCTTGAATTCAATTACGGTTTGCTTGTGGACTGTTATGTTTTCCAATAGAATTTTATCTAATAGCAAGGTGATCACGCCTTTTCAATCGCTTCCATCATCATATACCTGATCCTCGTCATCGCTGAAATCATCGAAGGTAAGCTGAGCTACTGGTGTGTCCGGCTGCTCTTCAAATTCTTGATTGATATCAAGCTCGTGATCCGCCTGATCTTCTTGCTCCACAAGTGCCATGTTCTTCCCCCTTTTAGTCATCCACCATGTTTTAATGGTATCCTTCACTTGCCCGGCATTATCATTTCCCTTGATGAGGAGATCTTTTACATCCTGCATGAGTGAAGTGATTTCCTCCTTGATAGGTTCGTATTTAGGAAATTCACTGATGATGGACAACAACACTTCTCGCTCGATTTCGGTGATGTCTTTTTCTTCACCTTCCGCGATGGTTATCCCGTCTATCGCAGATTCCAAGAAACTATAAATCTCTACATGAACTGTTTCAAAGGTGTCCTTGATGATTTTTTTCAAGATCCTGTGATTTACATCGAATTTCGAGAAGGGAATTCGTCCCGACAAACTCACCAACGCTACTGGAACTTCCGGATTCTTAAAATCAATTTTTTTACCTTCCACGCGCTCCTTTAACCCCGATTTCTTCAAATATTCCACAACGTATTCGCATAACTCATCGAAGGAGTTAATCGGCACGTTCGTAAAATCAATTGCCCTAGGTAACCTGAAAAAGGATCTTGTAGGAATCTCATCTGAATGAATCGCGGAACCGAATACACAGTCGACAATCTTAAAGCTTCGTTCATGCGGTTCCATGCCGAAAACCTCCACGATATACGCACCGTGCTTGTGCCCCCTGAATACATGGCGAGCGTTCGTGATTTCCAAGCTTCCAGGATTGAATATCCATGGATCTTTCCTGGTAAGGATGAATCGCTTGTGAAAATGACCGAGGGCAAGATAATCTATTTTTTCATGGAGTTTTTTCAACCTTGCATCATGTTCAACTCCAAATTCATCCTCCATCTGTCCCGAGATTCCTGAATGAAGGAGCAGGATGGAAAACTTGTCTTCGTTAGCATCTATGGCTTTTTCGATCATCGGAAGCAAAGATGGCGTGGAGGATCCAAAGTATTGCATCCCGTAAATGACTGCATCCTTGATGCATAACTTTCCACCTACGGCATGCTCGCGAGAATATGGTACAAATACCACCTTCCTCTTCTTCCTTATCTCCCCAACTGGCACCGATAACAAATGGATCAAGCCCCTATCAGCCAAGAACTTCAACCATGAACGCGCTTGGCCATGACGCCTGGTATCGTGATTCCCTTCGATGACTATGAATGGGATGGATAATCCCCTTGAATCGCATTGATCCCGAAACATCTTGAATATCTTGAAGACGGCGCTCAATGTGTCCGGTCCAACATTATTATCATGAAAGAAATCCCCACCATGAATGATGAAATCTACTTGCTCGTTAATGGCTTTGTGAAATATCCTGATCAACACCCGGTTGTAATCCTTGAATCGTTCTTCATTCCCGAATTGCCTGTAGCCAAGGTGTGTATCTGCAATGTGCATGAATTTGAATGGTTTCATGTTCTTTCACGCGTGGGTGTTTTTAGGAGGGTTCGTGATTATTTAATAACTTGGTTTTTAACAAGCAGGTAGGGAATCAAAATAAATCATCATCAACATGTTTGAAGAATTGCTCATCTCCCTGGGACGGTTGCTCGTCCCGGGTGTTATTAATGGATATTCTCGCTTTCTCTAGTTGTCCATTCTTCCATTCTTGGTGTGCCATGATGATTTTCCATGGAATTGGTAAAAATTTCTTTAAACGGGGAACATCCTTGATTTGGAACGTCCAAATCATGGTATCATCATCTTCACTGACTCGAGTCTTTTCAATATCGCCGGGAAGGCTATCCAGGGAATTGATGATTACTGGTACCTTCGGGAGAGATGCTTGGACGTGATCCTCTCCCTTAAGGGAGAATTCAGTGTTAACCGGTTTAGAGGCAACACCCATCCCGGGTGAATCTCCCTTCCACCTGAAAGCTATCAATTCCCTTGACTTGAACTCGTTTACCGGATATATCAAGCTCGCACTATTGCAATATGATAAAGCATACATCCTGATCTTGCTTGCATGCTCCATCACGTCTCGTTCTGTGGGAATATGGGTGAGAAAATTCCAGCTAGCAATCATGATCACTTTTGCTTTCGCCCTGGTGGTAAGCACGTTAAAGCGGTTTAAGTCATAAATGAAATCTTCTTCTGCAGTGAGCTGATCCTTGTCTGACACGCCGATGGAGGCCACGATGATTTCCCTGTCCGACCCTTGGAATTTTTCAACAGAGTATATCGTGCTTTTAAGCAATCCCATGAACTCGGCATTTCTTAGTTGATTCCTGGGTGTCGCCCCGGCATTCATGGCTTCAAAGAGCTCGTGGATAATCAATCTCCCTTGCGCATTGTGCGGAGCAACGATACCTACCCTATTTTGCCAGAAATCCCGCTGCTCATCTGGAGTGCGTGGATGTATCATGTCGAAATATCCGATGATGATCCTCGTGACTAGCTCGGCTTCGAAAGGCGACACCGATAACTCGAATTGCCTATCATGAATGATCATGCAGACCACCTTAGAGGGATCAAGAACTTCCCTCACCCACATTTCCTGTACATCTTTTATATCCCCCGATATCTGCCTATCCCGGTTTCCCGGTGCGGCAAATAGATTCTCGTAAATACCCATTTGATTCGTGAATTCAACGATATCTTGGTTAGACCTGTAATTGGTTTGAAGCTGCGTGCTCGGGATACCGTGATTCATCACGAAATAGCTAAATAAACTCTCGAGAACCTTTTCTAAATTCTTGGGGGGTTTCACTGGTTGAACGGGAGGTAATTGATTGTAATCTCCAACGATGACCACCTTCGTGAGATCCACATCCATGATGGAGGTTTTCAAGGTGAGCTCTTCCTTGTTGTCATTATGATCCGTGTTCCACGCGATGTTGAAGGGAAATTGTTTAATGAATTGCAAGCTTGCAAGAAAATGATCCACTGGCACTTGACTTGCCTCATCTACAACGATCATGTCGAAATGAAACGAGTTTGGATCAACCCGTTCAACCAAGTAAAATAGTTGATGAGCATTTCCAAAGATGATGTAATCATCATCCAAGGATTCATCAAGGGGATGTGTCTTGGTCACGGTCCTACTCCTACCATTCCATTTCCATGAGCTCCCTCGCCGCAAAAGATCATCAACATCCCTGCATCCGGGCAGGGGGTGAATTGGATCTTGCGTTTCAGACCTGATAAAGACCATCTGAAGGCCAGAAACCTTTGTGGGTGTTCCTGTTGAAGTTTTACTCCTTCTGATCTTTTCAATAACCACTCTCAATGCAGAATAAGAAAATGCAGTTACAAGTACCCGCACTTTTTTACCACCCTTCTTCTTCCTACGATGATAGAATTCATCAAGCAATGCAACGATGGTTTGGGACTTGCCGGTTCCAGGGGGTCCTTGAATCCCGAAAATCACATGTTCCAAGGCAGCGTGAATGGCTTTTGCCTGTGATCTATCGGGAACGTGCTTGATCGTGGTTAATAAGGGTGACCGGGAAGCGGGTATTTTTGTTGGAAGGGAAAGGAGCCCGGGTGCAAAAAGGTAGACTTCCTGGGCATTAAATGAACTCGGGATTTTTCGGAGAGCGTGATTTCCCATTCCAATTTCCCAGTCAATCGCTAGCTTGAACCCGAGCCAGCTCATTCCGAAATTATATCTTTGAAGAAGACCTACCAGTGATTCGGGGTTGCGGGGAACCATGTATAGCTTCCGGGACCATGCATCCATGGTTGTTGGGTATAGATACCATGTCGTTCCCATGGGATTCATGCCATTAAACTCGGACTTGAATTCCTCGAAAAGATCATGGTTGGATTCCTTCGTGATTACATGATACCCACCAACGGTGGAATCCCATTCAATACGTTCAATGATAACTCGCCACTTGTAACTTCTCGTATTCATCCGCATGTCCCGCTTCTCATCTGGGATGAGGAACATGTGATCTCCTTCTGCCACTTTCATGTTTGCCGAGAGTCCCACCAGGTAAAACTCGTGAATGAAATGGTTGTCATCGATGACTACCGGTTTAAGCCCCATTACCTCACCAGCGGCTAATTTCCCGATGCTAAACTCGGGGTAGACCGTTCGAATGGTTTCTATTTCCCATTCTTGGTTTGTTGCATTCAATTTCGAAAACATGTACCATATTTGTGCAAGAGCATGGTAATCCTTGGGAATGAGTTCCTCGCGGTATTTTTCAGTACGCATGGGTTTTGAGTAATTGGATAGGGTAGCGCTTGCTTTTGATTGGAATTCCATCCTGAGTGAATTGATGGCCCTCAACTTGTACAACACCTGCACTTGGAGTTTCATGCGTTTGGCTTTTGCCTTTGGAAAATCTCTTTTAACAACCCTGAGGTGTATGTAATCCAACCACGCTTGGAAATCCATGTAATTGAAATTATCCCTCCAGTAGTAGGGGCTGATCTTCACATTAGTGAGTTTTTTCAAGATCCCGTGCCACGTGTAGTTGATGACTGCTGGGAAGCCAAGAATCGTCTCGACAAACATTCTCATGTCAAAAAATTTCTTGTGCTGGTAGGGATGTGCGACCTCGGAATCAGAGGGAGTGATCCACGAGATCAATTCAAGGAACTTTTCCTTCACCAGGGAATCCATCATTATTCCTTCCAAATTCCGTTCAAGCATCTCCTGCAGGTTTTCTAACTGCTCCGGGGACCAATAAAAAATTCCGAGGTCGGGCGTGTAATAATATCCCTCGTATTGGCTTGCCACGCAAACATACGTTTCAGTAATATTGCAGATGGTAAGGATTGCGTGAAGCTTGATGATGAATTTTCTTGCAAGTGCTAGCTCTCCCTTTTTTTCGATATAACGGTTAATATAAGCAAAGGAATACTTGATCACGCCATGAGCATACGTTTTCCTACTAGTCGTTTCACCCGGTGCGATGATGGTGAATTTCGGGAGTTCCTTCAAGGCATGCAAGAACGCGAGCACGTCATCACGGGCAATCTCCTTGATCAGGACCGAATCAAGTTCCTTCTTGATCTGGTCAACCGATTTCATGTTCTCGATCGCTCTCGACCAAATTGTGCACCAATGATCGAATGCGTTAGAAAGATAGGACCCAGGAGCGACTGAAATCACCAAGAATAATCCAACGGCGAAAACAATATCATCTTGTGTATCCTCGGCACAGAAGGAGATAGACATTGGTGAAAAACGTGGAATCGTGTAGGTGTGGGTTTCGCTTGGCCCTGGATAGATTGCTTTTTCTTGTATAAGAGCCCTCGCTTTCAATCCAAGAAGGGGGAGCTCGGGGTACAGTGGTGATGGTGTCGACCCCGTCTTAACAGCATGTATTCCTGATGCAACGTCCTCAACGGTCTTGAAATTTCTATCTATTAATTGTTGTGCAATCGACGTGGATGTGTAAGGAAGGAGTTTCACCGAATATTTTCTTGCATCACCTGAAATACCCAAGCGTTTTTTGCAATCGTCAAAGAAACTGCAATAACCACACTGCGGTTGGATGCGTTGATCAACAGTGCCAATGGCACAAGGGGCACGGAGCCACAATGACCTTATCCTGTCCAAAATTCCCTCCAAAATGTACCCGAACTCGTTCCAATCCACAGGAACGACGAATTCCGTGATATCTGCCGGGGATTTCAAATCAAACTCGTCAATGTTTTCTATGGCAGGTAAGATTCCATTAGAATTCATGTTCACGAAGTAAAAAGATTCCAAGTGATATTCACGTATCATGAATGATAATAACTTCATGTAATACAGGATTTCAATGAATTCTTTCTTTCCAACACTTTCCTTCCTAATGTTCTTTATATCTATAACTGAAATA
>WJJB01000158.1 GCA_014729935.1 Candidatus Bathyarchaeota archaeon
GTAAATAAGGCCCAGGAAGTAATCATCTTTCTGCCCTGGTTCCCTTTCGATGGTATCCTTGAAATGCCGGTACCCGTGCAACATGACGGCAACCTGCCTCCCGAGATCATCGATATAATTATCGATTTCAACGTTATATCCACCCATGGCCAAGACGCGGCCGGCAATATCTCCCAGCACGGCACATCGTGCCGTTCCTAGGTGTATCGGCTTGTTCGGGTTCGCGCTGGTGTGTTCAACAATCACCTTCTTGCCGGCACCATCATCAATCTCTCCAAATTTCTTCCCATGGCCGATAATCGCCTCGCGAGTGAGGGTAATGTATGAATCCCATTTTAGGAAGAAATTGAGATAGCCTGGGCCCGCGATTTCGAGCTTGTAGACCAACGAGGGAATATCACGGTCGAATTCCTCCTTGACACTTGTAGCAATCTGTCTAGGGTTTTGTTTCAATACCCTTGCAAGGCCCATGCAGGTTGGCGAAGATAAATCACCAAACTTGGGATCGGGTGGGATCTCGAATGATATCTCGGGATTTTCAACACCCATGGTTCCAAGAATATCAACAAGTCGAGCTCGTATCACGTCTTGGACTCTCTTGAATGGCTCATCATGCTGGAGACCTTTAGTCGGCTGGCTCATGAGTACTCAACAAGAAAAGATCACGCTATTAGAAAAACCTTCAGTAAAGGTTCTTCGAGGTATGCTCCACAGGGCACCGTATTTTTTCTTCTTCGAGAGAAGACCTTCAACTTTGGCTTCATACCAAGATGGGATGTTTTTCACCCCCCCCAATAATACTATGGCTCACTATAACTCTTTAGCCATCATGGACGCATGATAGCAGGCATCCTACAACAACCCGGCCTGCAATTTCCAAGTCGATAGTAGTCAGATGTAACAGCAGGAACTAAGGTTTTTCGTGAATGACACTCATGGGAGGAACCGTTGCAAATTAATGAATGGAGCAGACAAGAGCTGCTGGTCGAAACATTGCATCACGTGGTACTTTCGAGGGAGCCCCGGTGTTCACGTCGTGGTAGTTCGTCACGTAAATATACTCTCAATACAATCATCAATGGATGCCAATGAGTTATATTGAAAAAATTTCCATTGCGGAAGCCACGCGCCGGGTAATATGGGCTCGTCCGCTATTGTTAGATGCATTAAAGCAAAACGTGGTCAATTACAAGGCACTTGCTGAGCTCATTGCTCATGATGTCGAGAAATTACTTGCAGATCATACCAAGATCTCGATCGACTCGATCCAGGCAGCAATCATGAGATACTCCAATGACTTGAAGCAAGAAAAGAGCCGCTTGGAGGAAAAAATTGGACGGGTTATTGCAGGAACCGTGCTTGAATTGAAGAATGACTTGATCGTGGTAACCATCAAGGAAGAGGCATTCTTGAAACACAGGGAGGGAATCTTTACCTTGGTGGGAGATGCCAGGTTTTTCCACCTCATCCAGGGCAATAGCACGTTCACCATTATTGCGGATCAAGGATTAGAACAAAAGATGCTATCGACCTTCACGCCAGAACAGGTCATCCAACTCACGGGAGACCAGTCCGGACTGGTACTCATCAGTCCAGAAGAGATCATCGATATCCCTGGTGTCGCATCGTACTTGCATTCCTTGCTAGCGCATCATTCCATTAACATCACGCAGGCACTTTCTTGTTACAAGGATACCATTCTTATCGTGGATCGCAGGGAGGCACTTCAAGCTTATTCCTTGCTTGAGGAGCAAATCCTGCGATTCAGGAAATTATCGAGATCTTGAAAATGCATGGGTTACCGGAAAGTAAACATGTAGATGATCAGATGCTTCAATGCTCGAAGATAAAACAGCACGTGATATATGGATTTAAGGTTCTTGAGTGTTTGCATGATGAAATGTGGGGATAGGTAGAATCTTTTCATAACACGGGCTTGATACTTGAATATTTCCGTGAACCCGGGATTGATAATCACGTAATTATATGGATAATTAAACATGTCCCAATCCACGTCCTTGAGTATCCCACGGTCTAATGCCTCATCGTACAACTGCGAACCAGGAAACGGGGTTGCAATCGAATGAGTGACGTAATCCGGCTTCAAATCCATCAAGAGATGCCCGCTTTTCCTGGCATCATTCATCGTTTCGTCAGGTATGCCATATACAAAGTATAAATAAACGGGAATTCCCACTTGCTTGGTCATCCTGACGGCATCACGTATTTGCTTGATCGATATACGCTTATTCATGAGTTTCAAGATCCGTGGGCTTCCAGATTCAATGCCATAAGATATACGTGTGCAGCCTGCCTTCTTCATCAATTTCAAGAGATCAAGGGACACGCAATCCACCCTTGCGGCGCATCCCCACATGATCTTCAATCCCTCGTCTATCATCAAGTTGCAGATTCGCATTACTCGCTTTTTGGAGAGGGTGAAATTGGCATCAGTGATGAAGAAAATCCTGATGTCATGCTCGTGGATCATGTGCTTCATTTCGGCTATTACGTTTTCCGGGCTCCTGAGCCTGCATGTTGACTTGTAGATGGTAGAATCAGCACAAAACGTGCAATTGAACGCGCATCCCCTGCTGGTAATCATGCTCGATAGATACAAGTCCTTCTTGAAGTAGCCCCCTACCGTGTAAAAACCAATTCTCCTATATGCATCCAAGTCTAAAAGATGTCTCGCAGGGTAGGGTATTGCATCAATATCTTGAATCAAGGGGCGTTCCTCGGTCACGTGGATCCTTCCAGCATCATCCCTGTAGGCTAATCCCTTGACATTCTCCAAGGAACCCCCGGATGCCAACCGCGTAACTAACTCTTGGCAGGTTTTTTCTCCCTCGCCCCGGATGATGTAATCTATTTCCTTGCATTCCTGCAATGTCTTGGAAGGTAATGCAGAAGCGTGCCAACCGCCAAGCATGATTTTTATCCAGGGAAGGGCGAGTTTGATGATCTTGATGGTCCGGTAGCATGAATTTATGGCAGGTGTTGTTGAAGTAAACCCTGCAAGATGAAAATCGAGCTCGTGTAACCTTCGTTGTAAATCTTCCACGGTTTCTACCACGTTCATGTCGATGATGCGCACGTCATGGCCCGTTGCTTCCAGACACGATGCAATGTATGCCAAGTTTAGTGGCATGTCTGGCAGGCTAATCTCGTTGAATGTGCGCAAGATGAATGAGGATGGTGGATTCACGAGCAAGATGTTCATGTTCTTTCTCCAGCGAGTTCATTTAACCTTCCGAAGTACTTCTTTAAGCACGTTTTTGAATCCCAAGATGTGGTTCCATAACTCCGATAACGAACGAATGCGTTTCAACCGCTTCAGGAAGTACCTTGGCCTGAAATAGAACCGGCGGTAGGCCTCACTCAAGAGTTCATCCAATTTTTTCCTATCATATTCCTTGGTGGTAAATATGATCCTGGGTATATACTTGATCTTACCACGGATGAAATCTGTAATAACTTCCGGTGAAGCCAAACCTTGTTCCATGGCGATGTCCATCATGTCTGTTCCCGGACCAGCAGTTGCAATGGTGAATACTGCGAAATCTGAATCGAGCGCGATGGCGAGATTAATTGTTTTCTGGATGGATGCCAAGGTATCCCCTGGGCAACCAATCATGTAATTGATAAGAATCTCCAACCCAGCTTTTTTCGCCCAAGCAACAGCATTGCGGGCTTGGGATAGCGTGATGCCCTTTCGCAATATCTTGAGCACCCGTTCGTCTCCAGACTCCACCCCAAACTGTATCCTGACACAACCAGCCGCTCGCATCCAATGAAATAATTCCTTGCTAACGCAATCTACCCTGGTAGATGCCTCCCACGTGATGTCTATATCCCGAAGCATGATCTCTTTACAGATCTCTATAGCACGGGGAACCGAGACGGAAAACGTGGAATCGACAAACATGATCTCCTTGATACCAAGCGTGTACCGGATGTGCTCTATCTCATCACACACGTTAGCAACGGAACGCTTCCGGTATGGTGATTCTTTCACGCAATAAAGGCAATTGAATGGGCATCCACGGCTCGTTATCATGGTAGTAATGACATTTCTTTTACTTGTATTGGACACGTAGTGATTAATCGGCATTAAATGCCTTGCAGGAAAAGGTAATTCATCCAAGTCTCGAATGTAATCTCGCGGGGAGGTAATGATTGTCTTCCCATCCTCCTTGAACACTATGCTATCCACCCCGTACAAATCCTCCTGTTTTTCCAAAGCATCTAGCAATCTGATAATCGTGTATTCTCCCTCGCCAATCACTCCGATGTCAAATCCCGGAAATGCCATGATGTCTTCAGGATAGATTTCCATGTTGATGCCACCAATGATAACCTTACTTCCATCATTAATCTCATGCACGATGCTTGCTATCTTCTTCGCCGGGACAAGAGAAGACATATCTGTCGTGATACCAATGAGATTAACCGGATTCCCCTGGTAAAATTGCCGGAACTCATGATAATGCATATTCATGGCAAACATGTCTAAATATACAACATGATATCCCTTCTCCTCCAACATGGATGCCACGTATCCCAAACCAAGAGCGGGGTACTTCCGTATCGATGTGAGCAATGGGGTATTGGTGATGATGCTTACATATTGTTCCTCAACAGGAGGTACAATGAGTAGGATGCGTGGTTTTTCACTATCGTGGCTTCGTGACATGCGGGTTACTCCAGATTCTAATGTAATTCAGGTTGTTAAATATCTTGTGGGGAACTATCGAGATTGACTTGGATAAGTGCCTCGTATTCTGGTTATTTTCCCTCATCCATAGTCACCCGCGTGTCAAGATGGCATACAGCATTGCGAGAAATGCACGCACGTAAAACTTGAAATGCCTGAATGATTTCAAGTCCAGCAGCACTTTCTTCAGGAAAGAAATACTGAAATAATAATCAATCATGATCAGTCTCTGGAAATGCCGAATTTTTTCCAGTGGGAGGTTACGGAACGAGAAATCTCGTGATTCCACGTATTCAACAGTAAAATAAAAGTCACTCCAGGTAATCCTCTTTTTTTCCGACTCTGGTAATGCTTGGAAATAGCGATCGAATAGCTCGGAACCAGGAAGTGGTTTGGTGAGATTCAAATACACGTTATCCGGGGATAGATCCTTGATTAATTTCCACGAGGCCACGATATCCTCTTCCCGCTCCCCGGGTAATCCCAACATCATGTTAATAATAACCAAGATGCCTGCTTCCTTTGTCATTTGAATCACCTTGTGAGCTTGCGATAACTTAATCCTCTTGTTGATCTTTTTCAATATTCGTGGACTCCCAGATTCCACGCCGTAATAAATCCGGTAACACCCTGTCGCTTTCATCAACCTGAGCAATCCAGGGGGGATAGTGTCCACCCGTGCTTGGCAACCCCACTTGATCTTGATGTGTTCCTTTATAAGTGTTCTGCAGAAAAGATACACCCTTTCTGGCTTCTGGAGGAAATCCGGATCGATGATACCGAAGAAATTGATTCCGTAGTGCTTTTTCATGAATTTAATTTCCTCAATCACATTTTCAATTGATCGGTACCTGGTGGTTTGCCTGTACATTAAACCATCGGCGCAAAAGAGGCAATTAAATGGGCAACCTCGACTGGTAATGAGCAGGGAAAACTTATCATCCTTTGAAAATACTGCCCCAAGGTTCGACATATCTTCCGGGTACTCGTCCATGGGAAGAAGATGAACTGCGGGGAAGGGTAGGGTGTCTAAATCCTGAATTAAGGGTCTGGCAGGTGTGCTTTCAATCCCCCCTTCCTTGCTCTTGAAGGTGAGACCAAGAATCCGTGAAAGAGTCGATGTATCCATTCCGTGAGAGTCGATGGAATTACAGAGTTCGAGAAGTGTCATCTCTCCTTCCCCCCGGACGATGATGTCGATGCTCGGGCATTCTTCCAAGGTCCTTTCGGGAAGAGCGGATGGATGCCATCCCCCCAAGACGATAATAGTTTCAGGATGCGAGGTTTTGAACATTCTTGCGAGATGATACGCACTATGAATGTATGGAGTTGTTGCGGTGATGCCAACAAGAGAACTCTTGCATCCCAAGATGCGTTGTTTAACCTCCTGTGGATCATGAATGGGATAGAGGTCCAGAATTTGCACGTCATGGCCACCTTGTTCAAGAACTCCAGCAAGATATGCAAGGCTCCATGGGAGACGCGGCACGCTCACATCTGCCAATAGGCTGGACTCTAACGAAGGGGGATTTACCAAAAGCACCTTCATTACGCTTTAGATGCAATGAGGGTCTAAAAACGTTTCCATGTCTTAGTCTTGAGAAGACACGAGATCATGATTTAAATTCTTGGCAAAGATATATATGCTAAAGGAAAAGAAAAAACATTGTGGAGAACGAAAGAGTCATCGTGCTCATCCGCCCTGATGTGGGACGATACATCTTCTCCTTGAATTACCCCCCGTTAGGTTTAGGATATTTAGCAGCAATGCTGTCCCGTGGTGAGTTCAAGGTGAAGATAATCGATCTTTCGATACGGAACATCAAGTTTGAGGTGTTGATAGGCTTTATTAAGAAGCATCAGCCACTTTTCGTTGGGATTACTGCCCTTTCCCCATATTACTCGAGAATGAAAAAAATATCCACCATGCTTCGAGACAGATTACCAGAACTTCCAATAGTGCTTGGTGGAGTTCATGCTTCATCGTTATCTGAACAAGCATTGAAGGAATGCAAGGCGAATGTTGTTGCTATCGGTGAATCTGATGAAACCATTTTGGAAATTGCTAATCACTTCAGATCCGGCGAGCCACGATTGGAAGATATAAGGGGTATAATGTACCGTGATGGTGAAACATTTATCAAAACCCCGGAACGGGATTTCATCAAGAACCTTGACGATTTACCATTCCCAAAATGGGATTTAATCAAGCCAAAATGGTAC
>WJJB01000159.1 GCA_014729935.1 Candidatus Bathyarchaeota archaeon
CTTCTCTTTCTCTTTTTTCTTTCCGGATTTTTCACCTTCTTCCCCATTTTCACGGATTTCCTTGGAGAGAACGCACTGCCTGACGGGAATTTCAACTTCTCCCTCCTTCACATGGAGGACCCTGTTCGTATCGAACACCGGGAGGATATTCTCTTCATCAAATATTGTCTTGGTGATTTCTTTCCATAGGCTCGTGAGATTCTTGTTCGTTGGATTCACGTTCGTGGCATATTTCGAAATGAGATAATTCAAGGTTGATAAATGAAGTGGATTGTAAAATTCAAAGAATTTACCGAGAGTCTCGAACACGGCAAGGGAATCAATGCTTCGTTTTGCCTTCTGTTCGATGATATTGGTGAACTCGAGATGATACGTGAGTTGCTTGGAAGGATCGGCGTGATGAATTTGAAAATCGCAAGCATTATTGGTGATGTAGGAGACGGACACAACCTCGCGTGTAACAAGTCCCTTCACGAATGGACTCAATGTCGCACCTACGCAGATAACGGCAATGGATTGGTCTTCGGACATTGTATGAACCTCGACTCAAGTGGATGGCTGTGAATGGTATGTATCTCGCGCTTTCAAGTTTCTCGCGAGGCGTGGTGCTTCCCGCCCAGTCTTGAATTGGCTTGAGACAATATAATGCTTTTCCTGTTTATATAACTAGAAATCGCTGGGTGCTTTAATTGGTTTTTTTTTAACCTATTGCTTAAGTAAAGATGGTGACCCACCCACGAGTGCGTGCATCATCCGAAACGACAAGATTAATTATTCCCTAGGAATTTCTCCAATCCGATGAAAAAGGTCTACCTTGTTGATTATACCCGGTGTTCCGTGAGCACGTGTGGTCGGCCGTGCATCGAAAAATGCCCTTTCACCATCAGCGAGAAACGGCGTAAACAAAACCAACCACGTGTAGAAATCCCCATCCGTTTCAAGCAATCAACGGGGAAGATCATCATCCTTTCAGAGCTGTGCATCCAGTGCGGGATTTGTGCGAATGTTTGCCCCATGAAAGCTATCCACGTGAAAAACCTATTGGAGGAAGATACCGATGCCGTGCCGGTGCACGTGTATCCTGGGAATGGTGGTGAGCAGGGCTTCAGGTTATACGGGCTGCCGAAGATCATGGCAGGCAGAATCACCGGTCTATGCGGGCCGAACGGAATAGGTAAATCCACGGTGCTCGATATCTTGTCAGGAAAGCGTGTACCCAATTTTGGCAGGCATGAGGAAGAAGGAAAAACCACAGCTCCCGAGCTGGACACGGATATTCTCCACGATCACGTCAAGGAGCACGAGCTAAGGGATCATTTCGAGGGGTTACAACAAGGCACCATCACGGTTGCTTATAAGCGCCAAGTGCTCAGGATCTTGTTCGATGAGTATTCCGGGATTACACTCTCGGAAGCACTTGAACGGGAATCCAACGCTAGCGAGGGATTCATGGCACTAGTTTTCGATGCATTCGACATGCATTCCATTGGACAGAGGCACCTTGATGAGTGCAGTGGCGGGGAGTTACAGCGATTCGCTATTGCGATGATCCTGTCCACAGATGCGGATGTGTATCTCATCGATGAGCCATGCACGTTCCTGGACGCCAGGAAGCGAATTCAATTGGCTAACTTGCTTGGCGAGCGGGCTACCGGTTCAATGCACGGGGGGAAACCAAAAGCCGTGCTGGTAGTCGAGCATGATTTAGCAATCTTGGATTACTTGTCCGATGCGGTTCACCTATTTTATGGCATCCCTCATCAATTTGGTGTCATTACTAACGTGATGACTACCAAGACTGGAATAAACGCTTACCTTGAGGGATACGTCAAGAGCGATAACGTGCAATTCCGGGAGAATGAAATTACCTTCAAGCGGACGGTCGGTGGAAGGCGTTGGGATAACGCAAGGATCTTTGCAACGTATGGACTGATCAAGAAGTCCTTTCCGGGATTCTCCCTGGAGGTGAAACCGGGAACCATATATGAATCCGAGATACTGGGTGTCGTCGGGGAGAACGGCCTCGGGAAATCAACCTTCGCGCGTCTGCTCGCAGGCAAAATAACCCCTGATCCTGGTTCAGATTTCCCGGGGTTGGGAGTGAAAGTATCATATAAGCCCCAGTACATCACCAGGGATCATCGGGGAACAGTGAAGGAATTTATCATGGAACGCTCCCAGAATTACGACTTCTCTGAGCACATGTTGAAGCTTTTGTACAGGCCCTTGGGTGTCGATCGATTGTTCGATAAGACCATCAAGGAATTATCTGGGGGCGAATTGCAACGAACCTTCATTGTCTCGTGCTTGGCAGCCAGGGCCGGCTTGTACGTGCTTGACGAACCATCCGCATACCTCGACGTGGAGGAGCGATTGCACATTAGCTCGGTGATACGGTCCATGACCAAGCAGGCACATGCAACCACCATTGCCATTGAGCATGACATCCAAATTGCAGATTCGCTTGCCGATCGGCTCTTGATCTTCAAGGGAGAGCCGGGCAAGCATGGTGTTTCCATCGGCCCTCTTAACAAGCACGAGGGCATGAATACATTCCTGAAGTTGCTGGACATCACGTTCCGGCGTGACCCGGAGAATGGCAGAGCACGCATCAACAAGAAGGATTCCCAGCTCGATAAGGCACAACGAGCTAGTAACGAGTATTTTTACGATTTTTCTTGAAACTTTGACGCGGGATTAAGGACTCTGGGAAGCCTATAACGTCGATTGAACAACCAAGGAATTAAAGATCGTTATCATTGGTTATAATGTGAATTTGGGCAGTTCAAGGTGCCGGAACTATCCTTGGACGTGGGACTGATCTTGCCTCAATCCTTTTAAGCATGTACCGCATTCATGACATTGCAGGGCACATCTTGCCAGCGTACCCAAGCAGCTAAGGGGGCGGCCTGCAGGGCTACTGTGCCGGACAGCCGCTGTCATCCGACATCAAGAGTGCAAGTCTCTTCGCTGGCTTCACTTTCCTTTTCCCTCTCCAATTTTTCATTCTTGGAATTCAACGGATGTAATGGTTCGACAATCGTGGTTTGGATATTAGTTCCAGAATGGGAAAAGTCATGGATTCTAGGAAAAGGGAGGAAATCTCATTTCAGTAATCTCTGCTCCCCCTCCAATTTCCTATGCGGGGTCACGTTTTGCGATGCTTCCAAGCATCCGATGTAATTGCCATCCGGGTCACGCAGCGCGTGATACTCGATCAATATCTTCTGGGGCGAACCCGCGTTTTCGATATCAAGATCAATCCAAAACTTGGCTTTTTCCCGCTCGCCAGCTTTCATCTCGCTGATGATCGATTCAACTTTTTGCAAGCTTTTCTTGGGATGACAATCCCGCACGTTCCTGCCAACCACGGATTCGGGTCGCTTGAATATCCGGGTCTCGTGCTTATTCCAAGCCAAGACATTATCGTTCGAATCCAGCACGGAAAACTCGATGGGCATCTTCTCCAAGAGAGCTTGGAGAACATTATCAGGTAAATTCCCGATCATAATTCACATTTCTTGGGATGTCGTTATATAGCTGTCCCTTGCGATTGGAAAGTCACGGTGA
>WJJB01000160.1 GCA_014729935.1 Candidatus Bathyarchaeota archaeon
GGAGAGGTTCTTATCGTGATAGAAAAGATCCTCGGGGACAATCACGGCAACCGGCCCTTGCCTGCCATTGATGGCTTGCCGGATGGCGTGGTGGAAGAACCGGGGAACCTGCTCGCCAGTGATTGGCATCCCCGCCCATTTTGTCACTGCTTGAAGGACACCAAGCACGTTGATATCATGGGGGATATTCAACAGCATGTCACGCTGCTTCACGATGCCCGTGATGGCTAATACTGGACTCGACGACCCCAGCGCCTCAGCCAATGCCACGGGAAAATTCATGGCACCGGCTGCACCAGCATCACACGCACCGAGATGCCCCGTCACCCTCGCATATGCATCTGCCGCGAAGGCAGCGGTACGCTCGTCATTGACAAGCAGGTGATCCACGTCAGAAGTTTCCAAGAATCCATCATAAAGTTCGAGGGTATGTCCATCCGGGATCCCAAAAACATGAGTTACACCTTGATCTACCAACATCCTCGCAATTCCCTTTCCATTACTCACGTATTCGCGCGTTTCGTCAACCATGGTTATCACCAATCATGCATGCAACTTCCAGTATCGTTAACGATGCTTTCCAAGCCTATCTCACGCATCTAGCTTCGCGCGCCCCTAATTAGCATGTTGCCTTTCGGTTTGCACCCGTGCATGCGAAAAGTATTCGTTGCAAGAAGCAATCACCCTGATGTTGTTATACCTTGTGATTATGATGCATCATCCAAGGAATGCGTGGACTTATCCAAGCCGGGTTGCCATGGATTTCATGTGACCTTTTAATTAATTGAATAGAGTGGCTATGACGAAATCACCGGTGAAATGACCATTGATGTTAGTAGGTTCTCCTTCACCTTCAAGAAAAACGCGAAATAACAAGATAACGAGGAAAGATAGACCCCGGGGCGGAATGACCAGCCAAGTTCTTGAATAGGGCGTGATATTTCAAGGGTTAATCTTTTTTCGAGAAGAGGTATTTTTCCATCAATGCAATGGCGCAGAATTTCCCGCACATGCTGCAATCCTTGTTCCCCGGTGGGTGGAGTTCCCGTGCCCCTTCCGGATCAAGCGCCTGGGCGAACTGCTTGTCCCACGCCCTCGATGCCCGGTGTTTCGATAAGATCTTGTCCGGTTCGAAAAACGCATTGATGCCATGCTTGATGGAATCGCCTACGTGGGCAGCGATCTTGGCGGCAATGACTCCTTCCTTGATATGATTCTTATCGGGTAATGCTAGATGTTCGGCAGGCGTGATGGCGCATAAATAATCAGCGCCATATCCTGCAGCCATGGCTCCACCGATGGCTGCCGAGATGTGATCGTGACCCACACCGATTTCCGTTGGAATCGGGCCGGAGACGAACAAGGGGCGATTGCCTGTGATGCGATCATGGTCCTCGAGCCATTCCTTCAGGTGGTAGGCATTCACGTGACCACCGAGACCCTCGATGATGACAGGCACGCCCTTGGCATTGGCACGGGTTGCTATCTTCGCATTCGACACGATCTCGTTATGCTGGGGAGCATCCTTGAAGTCATGGATGGATCCACTCCTCATGGCATTTCCCAAGTTGAGCACGACGCCAGTGCCTGCCAAGATTTCGAGAATATCATCAAGGAGCCTGATGAAGGGATTTTCAGCATCTTGATACAAGCTGATTGCTGCTGAAAGTGAGCCACCTTTCGAGACGATACCCATGATGCGCCTTTGTTCCCGCAGGTCTTCCAGGGCTTGGCGATCAAATCCCGCATGGATAACAATGGAATCCACGCCATCATCCACGTGCTTTTGGATGGTTCTCAAGATACACCTATCATCCACCTTCTCGATGGAACCTGCATCCGCCACGGCTTGATACACGGGAATGGTCGTCAAGGGAATGGAAATCTCATGGAGAAGGCATGCCCGTAGCGAATCAATGTCCCCCGTCATCGAGCAATCGGAAATCGTATCCGCACCATGGATCTCGGCAATCCTTGCCTTCTCGAGCTCACCTGCTTCGTTGCACATCACGGAGGAAGTTCCAAGATTCACGTTCACCTTCGTGGTCATCCCCTTGCCAACTGCAATCCTCTTCTTTTCATCCCTTCCTAGGATCACCACCTTGCCAGCCTTGATCAACCGGTGCAACTTCTCACCATTTAATCTTCCAACCTCTTGGATTCCAACCAGCCGTTCACGATCTATAGAGACCATGCCACGTGATTGAAGAAGGATTTCCAAATCAAGTTGTCGGCCGGGCATTCCCCCCACCCTTCATCCCATGGGAACATCCGCTCATCAGGATGCCAGGAGATCGGGCAATCAGGCTATCAGAGTTCCTGATCCAGCAATGAATACAACGACTGGTGCCATGAAAGCCATCCCTTCGGAACAGGGATGCCATCGGTGATGCCATCGCGGGCGAAAAGCACTTATACCGCCAGCGACTCTGGCATCTTGGACGTGTAATCTAGCCTGGATAGGGTACCGGCCTTCGGAGACACCACGCCACGAGCCACCAGCGCCCAAGCGGGGTGCCAAAACCGGCTGTCAGGGGTTCAAATCCCTTCACGTCCACTTCTTTTCATCCCGTGGATATGCCTAGCAACACACGCGGCGTGGGGCCCTTTTCTTTTTCAGGATACTTGTACCTGGTCTGGAAATGCAAGCCAATGATGATCCGGCCAATCCACGTGCCAAGCTCGTTCATGCTTGGAACACCCTCATGGTCCAATATCCCCCACGTCATCCTTTGCGAGTTACAGGATGGAAACTTCGGGAGACACCTCCATGGTTCACAAAAAAAAAATAATGTAGTAGTATTAGCGGGGATGCAAGGGGTGAATGATTCCCTTGCACGTGCCTTCAATCATGCTTCTCAATGAACCCGCGCAGCCAAGGTGGCATCACGAACCCGAGATATGCCAAGGCAAAAAAACTAGCCGCGGCAAACCATGCCGCGTGGTTGAACACGGTGTATCCCGTGAGTTCCTCGGATATTCCGAAATATATCATGTCCGCCACCATCAGCAGGAAAAACATGATCAGGCATACCTGGGAACCCGCGATCAGGCGGAATCCTGCTTTTCCCACCAACTCATCAACCTTCCTGCTCACCCGTAAGGATTCAACCATGATGTGCAGGTAGGTGATGGTGGATAGCAGTACCATGGCGCCGGACGTGTAGGGCCTGATGCTTGCACCTTCATAATCCTCCTTCAATATGCCATAGTAGTTCCAAGGGAGTGTCAAGAAGATCGCGACGACAACGTTTGCCACGAGAAGCGGTACCCGCGATTTGCGCCCGATGGAAAAAATCTCATTGGCAAACAGCAGTAGGAACACGTTGGAAATCATCAACCCGGCGAAGGAAAATGCCAAGGAAAACTGGTACAGCTCTCGCTTTTCCCTGGTGAGTAGCACTTCCACGAACCCAATCATGGTCACCGTGATGCAGATGGCATAAGATAGAAACGTCAAGAACAGGAACTTGGGTGCTTCCGATCGTTTCGCAAGCCACTTCTTCAACATGATACCTGTCATGAAGATCGAGAAGATTGCAACGATCCCGTACGCCACGATGATACTCTCGGAACCCTCGTCGATGGGTGCGTATGCTAACACGTGCATTCACCAAGTATTTCATGATCCGTGCAACCTTCATGATGTCGCACGGGCTCGTGTACTATTTTTACCACTAGGCTAATTATAGCTTCCACATTTCGCTCTTGCAAGAGAAGATCTGCCATCTCCGAGGGCATGACGCGTCAATCTCGAGTTGAATAAGTACATCGATGACCCATGCATCATTTCCCGAAATGATTCAATGATTCCAACTGGTTCATTTATTTCCCAAACGATTTCATCCAGTTCCAAGCCCGGTAACAAATAATACCATTGAAAAGAGAATAGAGCGAGATCATCGCAATTTCGGGAATTGCGAATCCTAAGGAAGGATCCTTTTCCCTGGCGTTCATGAAGATCAGGTAGAATGTGAAGCTGAATGCAAGCAGGATAATGAAGAAGATACCTTGAATCTTGTACTTTTTCGACAGGAAAGCATCGAGTGCAAAAAGGCCAAGGGTGATGACGAAGGAGATCAGAAATAGTGCCACCCCCAGCACGTGGAGGTCATGGAAGGCATTCGAGACCGTGCCCTCGAACCCGGCAAGCATGTTCATGAGCCCCAAGTACACGGTTCCGATGAGCGTGATCTTATCATCCTCTTGAAGAGCCTTCTTGAAATATACAAAAGTAACTGGGAAATAACCAATAGCACCACACATCAGGAAACTGGCAAAAAATCCCGCGGATTTCTCCCCTCCGGGATACACGGCAAGATCACTGAGACTCCCGTGGACCCAATTGAATGATGGATATAGCGACAAGCCGATTGCCAGTAAAAGATAACCCAAGACGGAGAAAAGGACGATGGAAAGGAGCATGTACCTGTACAACCCGCGCTGTTCCAAGTAGATCTTGCGGTTCATGCGTTTCCTGGCCCTTGCAATGAGCTCCTTCTTCTTGCGTGCCTCGGGACTAATTTCTTCGGGGGAATTTTTCTCTGGTAAGGGGGATGGCGACATGATGATCACGTGTGGAAAAACGAATCATGAAATGAATGGATGGAAAAAGAATCGAATGAAATCGTGATTCTAAAGAAAAAATGCAGAACATCACACCCTGGATAGGAGCTCTCTCTTCTTTTGTTCGAATTCCTCTTGGGTGATGATGCCTGAATCGAGTAATTCCTTCAATTTCTTGATTTTCTCGATGTTTTCATCAAGAATCTCTCCACTCCCTCCATTGATACCTGCGATCCTGCCCTTTCCACTCACTTTCTCATCCTTAAATTCTTTCACATCGTCATGGATATCTTTCACGTCTTTTGCTACACCGGCAGCATCTTTGAGGGATTGAACGTCAGCAACACTTTTTGGAAGATTCTTGAGATTATCCGTCAGTTTTTTCGCCATTTTTAGCGTTTCTATGAATCCTGGTAGTTCGTCACCCTTACGGGTATAATCGGGTGGTCTCCCGTACCCGACGGGCAACTCGCGTCCTTCTTCAAGGGATTCTACTATCACGGGTATGCTATTATCGTAATATAACCGCTTGGTCACCAAATAGTGCACGATATCTGGCCATGAGAACAAATCAAACAGGAAGAATTCTAGTGCACCAATTCCGACGATCCAAGATTGGACGAATAGTAGGAAATCGTCCACTTTATCCAAGCATGATGGGTCACCAAAGTCAAATCCCTTCTCGAAGTAATACGGGGCAATATATTCTTGCGCAATGGTCAACACCACGATTGCTGCAAGTGGAATGAAGGCCTCAACCCAAAACCTGAATTCTAAACCATGCTTGATATTACGGTTTATTTTCTTGTACTCGGACAAGAGAGTGGAATTTCCAGCCTGCTGCAATGCAACCAAGTGTTGCCCATCCATTTGGAAGCATATGTTGGCCTCCTCTAACGGACCAGAATTAACTTTAGATAATCCATAATACTCGGGAATTGGCCTGCCACATATCCTGCATCTCCCATTCGTTGATATTTTGTTATCATCATAAAACTTCTTGTAATCTCGTTCAAGATCAGTGATGATGTTCGTGCCCCTTCTCGATCGTTCAAGGATGATAAATAGAAACTCTAACCCGAGAAAAACTTCCCATATATACACCAGCCAAGTAAATGCGGGTAACCAC